>JAAYUJ010000673.1 GCA_012517775.1 Deltaproteobacteria bacterium | reverse complement strand
TTTGTGCGAGGTGAGCATGGAGATCGGGGCGGATTACGATAGGGATGGGAAATGCCGGTTTGTGGTGTGGGCGCCGGCGAAGAGGAAGATGGAACTGAAGCTCACGGGAGGACGTGAGCTCCTGTTACCCATGGTAGAGGATGGAAGAGGGTATTGGACACTGACCGTCGAAGGCGTGTTGCCGGGAGCCCGCTACCTGTTCCGCGTTGACGAAACCCTTGAGCGTCCCGATCCTGCGTCCCACTGGCAGCCGGAAGGAGTTCACGGACCCTCCGCCGTTGTGGACCACCACTCCTTTCAGTGGAACGACCATGACTGGACCGGGATCGATCTCTCCCGGATGATCCTCTACGAGATTCACACGGGAACCTTCACGCCTCAGGGGACTTTCGATGCAATTCTGCCGCGCTTGAAAGACCTTAGGAAGCTGGGGATCAACGCACTGGAGTTGATGCCGGTAGGCCAGTTTCCGGGAGAGCGGAACTGGGGATACGACGGTGTGTATCCATTCGCCGCACAGGATTCCTACGGGGGGCCGGAGGGGCTCAAACGCCTGGTGGACGGCTGTCACCGGGAAGGGGTGGCGGTCATTCTGGATGTGGTCTACAATCACCTGGGTCCGGAAGGGAATTACCTCCGTGACTATGGCCCGTATTTCTCCGACAAATATAGAACGCCCTGGGGCGAAGCCCTCAACTTTGACGATGCCTACAGCGATCAAGTAAGAGATTTCTTTATTCAAAACGCTCTGTTCTGGTTTTCCAGGTATCACATCGACGGCCTGCGACTGGATGCCCTGCATGCCATAGTGGATATGAGCGCAACTCCGTTTCTGCAGGAGCTCGCCAGGCGGACGAAGGAATACTCCCTGTCTGCGGGAAGACCTCATCTCCTGATCGGTGAGAGCGACCTGAACGATGCCAGGTTGATCGCACCTCAAGAAGCTGGCGGCTGCGGCCTGGATGCTCAATGGTGCGATGATTTTCATCATGGCCTCCATGCCCTCATTACTGGGGAGCGAAGACTATATTACGTCGATTTTGGCAGTGTCCTCCATCTTCAGAAATCCATCGGGGAGGGGTACGCCTATTCAGGGGACTATTCTGTCTACCGAAAGCGGCGTCATGGCAATTCATCCCGGGTGAGACCCGCCGAGCAGTTCATTGTCTTCTCACAGAATCATGATCAGATAGGCAACCGCCTCCTCGGTGAGAGGCTTTCCCAGTTGGTGGACCTGGAAAGCCTCAAGTTGAGCGCCGCCATGGTGCTCCTTTCCCCTTATGTTCCCTTGCTTTTCATGGGAGAAGAGTATGGAGAGGAGTCACCTTTCCTCTATTTTGTGAGTCATTCGGACAAAGGACTCATCGAGGCGGTCAGGGAGGGGAGGAGAAGGGAATTCGATTTTTATCAATGGAAGGGGGAGATGCCTGATCCTGAGAGTATTGAGACCTTTCATCGCTCGAAATTGCAGTGGGAGATGAGGCAGAAGGGGTGGCACGCCGCTCTGCTTGAATACTACGGAGAGTTGATCCGTCTGCGTACGAAGACCCTGCCTTTCTGCAGCCCGAGCAAGGACAGACAGAGGGTGGAAGGATGGGAGGGGAGGAGAGTCATTGCCATGATGAATTGGAGTGATGACGGGTGTGACCATGGTCTGTGCTTTTTCAATTTGAGTGACGGAGATGTGACCCTTTATTCGCGGGAACTGGCCGATAGTGACGGCGTCTGGGAAAAGCGCCTGAATTCATCGGATGAAATATGGCACGGCCCCGGCTCTTCTGCTCCCCATCGGCTGCAGGGCGACTGGCGGGTTTCTTTGAGGAGGCGCAGCGCATTGGTCTATCTCCGGGTCAGGACCTGATCATGGAACGGTATATCTGCATTCACGGCCACTTCTATCAACCTCCCCGGGAAAACCCCTGGCTCGAGGAAGTGGAGCTTCAGGATTCGGCCTACCCTTACCATGACTGGAATGAGAGGATTTGCGCCCAGTGCTATGCACCGAATGCCGTCTCCCGAATTCTGGATTCAGACCAGCGTATCATTCAAATTGTCAACAATTATTCCAAGATAAGCTTCAATTTTGGACCGACGCTTCTATCCTGGCTTGAGAGGCATCGGCCGGACACCTATGAGGCCGTTCTGGAGGCCGATCGGATGAGCATGGGGAGGTTCTCCGGCCATGGATCCGCCCTGGCACAGGCCTATAATCACATGATTCTGCCCCTCGCCAATTCCAGGGACAAGATCACTCAGGTGCTCTGGGGTATTGCGGATTTCAAGAGTCGATTCCGCAGGGAACCGGAAGGAATGTGGCTTCCGGAAACCGCAGTCGATGTGGAGACTCTCGAGATCCTCGCTCAGGAGGGAATTCGCTTCACCATACTGGCACCGGGGCAGGGCAGGAGGGTGCGGGAGCGAGACAGCCGTTTGTCGTGGCAGAGTGTGGAAGACAGCCGCATAGACCCCTCCACCTCATATCTCTGTGAGCTTCCATCGGGAAGAAACATCTGCCTTTTCTTTTACGATGGGCCCATTTCCCGGGAAATTGCCTTCGGGGGGCTCCTGAACAGCGGAGAATTCCTTGCCGACAGGCTCATGGATGCCTTTGCGGATCAGAGAACCTGGCCTCAGCTCGTTCATGTCGCAGTGGACGGGGAAACTTTCGGCCATCACCAGCGGATGGGGGACATGGCGCTCGCCTATTGCCTCTATGTCATTGAATTGCGAAATCAGGTGCAGCTTACCAACTACGGGGAATTCCTCGAAAAGCATCCTCCCATCCATGTGGTGGAGATCATCGAAAACTCATCGTGGAGCTGCGTTCACGGAGTGGAACGATGGCGGGAGGACTGTGGCTGCAACTCGGGGATGCATCTTGGCTGGCATCAGGCGTGGC
>JAAYUJ010000001.1 GCA_012517775.1 Deltaproteobacteria bacterium | reverse complement strand
CTTCTCGGTGTCGGCGGGTGTTTCATCATGGTCCCCGTGCAGTTCTGGGCCCTCAAGTCCATCGGGGTGGACCCGACCATCGCCATTCGCATCGCTTTCGGCACCAATCTTCTGGTGGTCCTCCCCACGGCCTTGAGCGGCGCCATGACGCATCACAAGAAGGGAGCGGTGCTCTGGAAGGCGGGCGTCATCTTCGGGATTGCCGGGGCCATAGGGGCCTTTGTGGGGGCTTTCATCGCCTCGCAGCTGCCCGGCAAGATCCTGACCACAGCCTTCGGCGCCGCCGTGCTCCTCGGGGGCATCAGGATGCTCACGGCAAAGCCCCCCAAAATCACCGAGGAACCGTCCGACAGTCTCACCGCGTTCATCCTCTGGGGCATCCCCCTGGGAATTCTTTCCGGCATCATCGGGATCGGCGGCGGCGTCTTGATGGTCCCCATCATGGTCTTCGCTCTCAAGTTCCGGATGCACCAGGCGGTGGGTACGTCGACGGCTCTCATGATCTTTACGGCTGTCGGCGGAGCTTTGTCATACGCGATCAACGGATGGGGGATAGAGGGTCTGCCCCAGTATTCCACGGGTTATCTCAACTGGTACCAGTGGATCATCCTTGCGGGGGTGAGCATTCCCTGGGCGGTGGTGGGGGCGAGCACCGCTCACCTGCTGCCTGCCAAGCAACTCAAATATCTCTTTATTTTGGTGATGTTCTATATGGGACTCAAGATGATCGGTGTCTTTTCCTACCTGAAGCTGCCGGTGTGATGAGCTGGATGCACCGGTTCGTGACAGGGGTTTTCCACGGAGGGGAGCGTGTTCCGGAAAATACTCTATCCCACTGATTTTTCGGATGTGGCCGGCAAGGCCCTGGGATACTTGAAGGGCCTCCGGTGCGCCGGGGCGGAAGAGGTTGTGGTGCTCCGTGTCATCAGCGACAAGACGCTGGAATGCATCCAGAGAGGAATCACTCTTGCGGGAGGGCGGGACGTTTCTCAGTTCCTGAAGGAGGTGCATCGCTCGCTTCAGGAGGAGACGTCCACGCAGATGCACCGTGTGGAACAGGAACTGAAAGAGGCGGGCTACGAGGTAAAGGTGCGGGTCGAGCAGGGAGTGCCCCAGGCCAGGATCCTGGAAGTGGCCGAGGAGGAGCAGGTGTCCGTCATCGTCCTCGGCTCTCACGGCCGGAGCAACCTGGCCTCCGCGCTCCTGGGATCGGTTTCGGATCATGTGATCCGCCATTGCAGACAACCGGTCATTGTCATAAAAAGAGACTAGGGCCTGGTGCCCGGCAACCTTCAGAAGGACTCCAAAGTGAAAGCCGACGAAGTCAGGAACATTGACCGCAGCAGGCTCATTAAATCCATCGGGAGGCTCGATGCCGCCCTGACGGCTGAAATCGGAAGGGCCCTGGTCTCCACATGGATCTCCAGTGAGATCGTCTGGCGACGATTCTCGATTCTGCCTTGGCTTTGCAAGGGGTGCGATCTCGAACCAGGACACGAGTGTGTTCAAGCCTGGTTCTCCCGGGACCGAAAGAAATGAAGAGGACCTTTGAAGTCCTGGAGGGGCGTTGATGCCGGATCGTACCCGAAAAGAGCGGAGCGGCATTTTCAATGAGGTGGTCCCGGCGAGCCGGCTTCCCCTTTCCCTCTTTCCTGTGCGGCGCCACCGGACGACACCGCGGCGTGGATCAGCAAGACCTGCACTTCCAGCTTCTCATCAGCGGCCGGCTCCGTCTCGATGGTAAGGAGTGTCTGTTCTTTGGATCCGGGCGGAAGATTCTCCAACCGGGGGGTGATTTCGAGAGCGAACCCGTTCCGGTCGGCAAGGGGCTGCTG
>JAAYUJ010000672.1 GCA_012517775.1 Deltaproteobacteria bacterium | reverse complement strand
CTGGATAAAGCCGATGACGGCGTTGACGAGGACCACTGCCAGGATGACACCGGCATCCGACCATTCCGCCACAAGACCCGTGATGATACCGGCCCCAATGAGAATGATCACAAGGGGCTGATAGAACTGGAGGAGAAAACGTACAATTGGTCCTCTGGTCTTTTTGGGGGTGAGGACATTCGGACCGAAATGCTCCTGCCTTCCTTGAATGGTGAAAAGGTCCAGCCCTTTTGCCGTATCGGTTTCGAGAAGATCTGCAACCTCGTGTGCGGGCAGATGATGCCAGTGCATTCCAAGAAGGGTTTCCATAAGACAGTCTCCGATGAGGTCTTCTGGCAGTAGAACGACGGGCATTTGGCAGAGCGCTTTTCACCATGCCCCGTAAAAAGGCATCCCGAGAGCCTTTTCAGTTAACGGCCCCTCAGGCTTCAACCTCCATAATATGGCCTGAAATGCCGCGTTGCGACAAGAGAGGATTGCAGTTTTCGTGGGGAAGTCCCTTGACAGGCGCTAAACTTTTCCCTAATTCCTCAGGGGTACGGTCCCTTGCGGTCCTATTTCGCACTTTATCAATAAGTGGGTCTGGACCATCCCGCCAGCCTTTGCGCCAATGTATTGCCTATGGAAACCCGACCTGCTGGGTTAACGTTGCCTGGGCTTATTGAGAAGTCACCCCATTTTTTGAATCCGGCGCAAGGGGCGGTATATCTCGTTTTGATCCGGCCGTGGCTTGGTTTGTCTTCCGAATCCGGCTGTCCTCGGAAAAGGCCTATGGATTTTCTGAATGATGTCCTTCAGTTCGATGACTCTCTTTCTTGTGAGATCCTGATACATGTTTGGTGACCTCACCATCAAGAACAGGTTGATTCGCCGCCTCCCAATCCTTGACTGGTTGCACAACTACAGCGCTGAGTGGTTGCGTGCGGACCTTCTGGCAGGAATAACTCTTGCCGCCTTCACAGTTCCCGAGGCCATGGCCTACGCCGGGCTGGCCGGGCTGCCTCCCCATGCCGGCCTGTACGCCAGCATTGCCGCGCCTCTCCTCTACATGATCCTTGGGAGCTCCAGGCAACTCGCAGTGGGGCCGACATCAGCCGTTTCGGTTCTGGTTGCTTCCGGACTCTATGCCCTTGGGGCGGAATCTCTGGAGGAATATGCGGCCATGGCAGCCATGACGGCGATCCTGATGGGGGGAATCGCCCTCTTCGCCACGATTCTCAAACTCGGGTTTCTGGTTAACTTCATTTCGGAGTCCGTGCTCATCGGCTTCTCGTCGGGAGCAGCCCTTTATATCGCATCCACCCAAATGGGGAAACTCTTCGGCATCCACGGAGGGCAGGGGGAATTCTTTGAGAGGATGATCCACATCGTTGATCACGTGGGTGAAGCCAACCCTTGGGCGGTGGTGACAGGAGTCACGGGAATTCTCGTCCTTGTGGCGGGCGAACACCTTGCGCGGCGTCTGCCCTGGGCCCTCATGCTGGTTCTTGGATCCATCGTGCTCATGAACTTTTCAGATCTGGCGAGCAGGGGAATTCGTGTCGTGGGCGAAATCCCCGGAGGATTGCCTTCATTCTGTATTCCCATGGTGACTCCTTCGCAGATGCGCTCTCTGCTCCCGACTGCCTTTGCCGCCTTCGTTCTTGCCTACATAGAGGGCATGAGCATGGCCCGAAGCTATGCCTCCAAGAACAGGTACCGTATCGATGCCAATCAGGAGCTCCTCGCCCTGGGCTGTGCCTGTCTGGGAGCTGGACTGACCCAGGGATACCCCGTCGCAGGCAGTTTCTCCAGAACAGCACTCAATGACGCCAATGGATCCAAGACACCGCTCTCTGGGGGCATTGCAGCGGTTTTCGTCGGGTTCGTGCTCATATTCCTTGCGGATTTTTTTGCCAAAATGCCGGAGCCCGTTCTGGCTTCAGTGGTCATGGTGGCTTTGCGCGGGCTTTTCAAGCTGGAGGGGCTGCGATGTCTCTATCGTTTAAGACGTCGGGAGTTCTGGACCGCGATGGCAGCCCTCTTTGGAGTCCTTTTTCTTGGGATACTCGCCGGCGTGCTGGTGGGAGTGCTCCTCTCACTGCTCCTTGTCATCTGGAGGGCCTCACGGGCACGGATGAGCATTCTCGGCCGAGTGCCCGGAAGGCTGCAGTTTTCCGATACCCGCGACAACCCGGAAAACGTCACGATTCCTGGACTCTGTATCATCCGCTTCGACGAGGGGGTTTTCTACGCCAATGCCCAGTCCCTCCGTGAGCAGGTTGTGAACCTTGTGTCCAAGAGCAGTCCGCCTGTGCGGAGTGTCGTCCTGGACCTCGAGATGACCAGTGATCTGGATATCCCTGGCTCGGAGATGCTGGCCGAGCTTCAGGAAGAGCTCCACAACATGGGAGTCCGCCTGAGGCTAAGCAGGCTCCAACCTTCCGCGCGTGAACTGCTTGACGAGAGTGGAATTACAGAACGGATCGGACCGCAAAACATCCATTCGCGAACGATTGGTGCCGTCTCTTCCTACCTGAACGAAGAGGCCACTCACCTGCAGGAAGAGTATGACATACTGCCCGACCTGGTCAGGCGCGTGGAAGCGATGGTCAGGGGGCGTGCAGACCACATCGACGGTGAAGACCAGGACAGGCTCAGAGCGATCGGGCATAAGATCAAAGAAATCCTGGAG
>JAAYUJ010000113.1 GCA_012517775.1 Deltaproteobacteria bacterium | reverse complement strand
ATCTCTTTAGCGTGGCTCCAGGTGGACGGAAGAACCTGGATTCCTGTTTAAGGCACGCGGGGATGACTTCCAGGGAGAGGGGTCAGTCTATTCAGCGGCGATATCCTTTGTCAGGGTGCCGATGAATATGCTGCCGTCGGCAACATTATTGCCCTGGATCTTCAATGCGGTGTCTTTGTTCTTTTTGGGATGACCTCCAAAGTGCTTTTGTATGGTGGCATAGATGACGTAATCCGCTGCACCGATGCTTAGAACGTTTCCGTATCGGACAGCCGAAAATGGAATGGTGGTATCATCTGTTCCAGTGTCGGAATCAGAGAGCAAGAGTGTTCCGCTCAGAAACTTGAAATCCGTTTCCGTCGCGAAGGTGAGGGTTGCGGTCATCGGCTTGGTGTTTCCCTCTACGTCCACGACAGTGACATCCCCTGTCCAGACAGTATTCAGAAGAGACCACCGCATTCCGCGGTCTGCCAAAGCACTCCCGCTCAGCAGCAGGAAGACGCTCAGCAGCAAAACCGCGACTCGGTAAAACCACATTCCTGGCTCTTTTCGGAACATGCAACCTCCTTTTCAACTTTGGGATAAACGCAAGGGGCAATTGCTCCATGTCAGGCAGTCATCAGGCAATTGCGGTGAAACTTCAAAATGATGCGTGCTGATTCCGCAGCGCCCTACCACCCCCCTCCTGCATTTCACTGAATGATTGCATTTTCCAGATTGCCATCAAACCGATAACGACACATACCTCTAAGCAAGACTGATACCAGCCAGCCCCGAAAAGGGCAGCGGCATTGAATTGTGTTTGCGCCGGCAGGGAAAGCGCCGCCGTGACGACAATCGTGCCGTGAGCGTGAATCTCGGACTTCGAAATTGTAAGTCAGGCTTTCCGCAGAAGTGTTGGTCTTTTGGAACCGACTGTAGACTTTTCCCTTCAGGCGTTTGGGGATCAGGATCCATTTGTTTCTCCTGATGGATACCAGCCGGTAAGCGAGCTTTTCGACCAGCTTTTGTGTTCTCTCAATCAGCAGGTCGAAATTCCAGTCCGGACAGCCTTTCCGCCAACGCGTAGGGTATAGAAACCCGACCGGCAAAGCAGTCGTTACCGAGAGTCCAGCGGATTTTGCATCTTCTCAAAGAGTAGGTTGGGATTCCAATCCCGACAGCCTTTCCGCTGGGGTGTGGGGTATGGAAACCCGACCTGCAAAGCGGTCGTTGCCTGGACTCATTGATTAGTTACTGGATTTTTCATTAAGGTAATCGATATCATTGAGTGCGTTGAACTGGATACCCGTTTCCCGATTAGGATTAAAGCCTGCAGGGAAAGGATTGGCGGCCATGGGAAGAGGCCCGATTCGTTTTTCCGGTGTGCAGCTCCCAGACTGAAAAGCTGCTGACAGCATCAAGATGATCGTAAGAAAAAGAATAAAAACTCCAAAGCTCCTCATGCCGGCAGAAGCCATTCTCGAGAGTATCTCGGACGGCGTCTTCACTGTTGATATGGAATGGTGTGTCACATCGTTCAACAGGGCTGCCGAGGAGATCACGGGCGTCCCGCGTCAGGAGGCGATCGGCAGGCGTTGCTCGGATGTGTTCCGTTCCAGCATGTGTGGGGCTTCGTGCGCACTCAGGCAAACCTTGGAGACGGGTAAACCCGTTATCGGCAAATCCGGCTACATCATTGATGCGGATGGAAACCGCATCCCCATCAGCATTTCCACTGCCATACTGCGGGACGGCGAAGGCCGAGTGATCGGCGGAGCGGAGACCTTCCGAGATCTTTCCGAAGTCGAGGCCTTGCGCCAGGAGCTGGAAGGAAAATTCCGGGTCGGGGATTTGGTCAGCAGAAGCCCTTTGATGCAGCGAGTGATGGAGGTTCTGCCCGCCATTGCCAGCAGTCCCAGCACGGTTCTCATTCTCGGGGAAACCGGGACCGGGAAAGAGTTGGTGGCTCGTACGATCCATTCACTCAGTCCTCGCAACCAGGGCCCTTTTATCGCCGTCAACTGCGGAGCCTTGCCCGACACGCTGCTGGAGTCGGAGTTGTTTGGATACAAGACGGGGGCGTTCACGGGTGCCCACAAGGACAAACCGGGCCGTTTTGCGCTGGCTGGAGGAGGAAGCATTTTCCTCGATGAAATCGGTGAGGTCAGTCCTGCCCTTCAGGTGAGATTGCTTCGTGTGCTGCAGGAGCGGACTTACGAGCCTCTAGGGGCGACCCGTTCTGAAGAAGCTGATGTTCGGGTTATCGTAGCCACCAACAAGGATCTGGCAGAAGAAGTGAGGCGGGGGCGTTTCCGGGAGGATCTGTACTACCGTGTGAACGTCATGCGCGTCGAATTGCCTCCCTTGCGCCGGCGTAAAGAGGATATTCCTTTTCTGGTGGAGCAGTTCGTCGCCCGCTTCAATGGGTTGCAGCAGAAGTCCATTCAAGGGATTGCTGTGGAAGCCCTGTCGCTCCTCATGGCCTACGATTGGCCAGGCAACATCCGCGAACTGGAAAACGTCATCGAGCGCGCCTTCATCCTCTGCAACGAGGGCTTGATAGGCATTTCACACCTGCCCGGGGAATTGACAGCCCATGAATTGATTGCAGGCGTGGATGCCGATGTGCGGTTCGCCCATGATATTCTTGACGCCCAAGCCATTCGTGGCGCACTGGAACGTAACGCCTTCAACCGGCTTGCGGCGGCGCGCGAGCTTGGCATACACAAAACCACCCTTTTCCGCAGGATCAAGAAACTTGGTATCCCGCTTCCTGAAGAGGACGGCCGCACCCGCCGCAAGAAAATAGAGTAGCTATGATGCGTCTCTAATGGCCTATTAGAGTAGCAGATCCAAGACTGTACTTGCCTTGAATCCAATTTCCTTCTGACCTGCTTTCATCTGGAATTAAAGCATATTAGGACTTA
Organism: Deltaproteobacteria bacterium; assembly: GCA_012517775.1. GTDB lineage: Bacteria > Desulfobacterota > Syntrophobacteria > Syntrophobacterales > Syntrophobacteraceae > JAAYUJ01. Next base: position 2,858 of record JAAYUJ010000113.1, on the reverse strand, counting down.
TTACATATTAGAGATCCAAATTTGGTACTACTTTTGCTTATTAACAAGTTGTCGGCTCTGAGCGGGACTCTAATGATGAAAACAGCATTCTCATGTTGGGATAATCGCATTGCATCTGTTTTCGACACTGCGCGGCAGATTCACATTGTGATAACCGAGTGGGGGAGAATCGTCGCCGAGACTGAGGAGATAGTGCCTGGAGACCTGCCTGTCCAAAAGGCCCTCCGACTGGTGGACCTGGGTATCGCTACTCTGGTTTGTGGTGCGATTTCCAGACCGATGCACGGGCTGATCTCTGCATACGGAATCCAGGTGATCCCTTTCGTAGCCGGCGATCTGCGCGAGGTCATCCGGGGTTGGCTCAGCGGCAATCTAAATCGAGGAATTTTTGCCATGCCGGGCTGTTGGGGTCGAGGAGGGCGGCGGTTCAGGGGAATGCATGAAGGTTATCGTCCTGCAGGACCCATGAATCGAAGAGGACATGGAAAGGGAATGGGTGGAGGAAAAGGGCAGAGTCATGGTGGCCGAATATCTGCCCGGACGGGTGGGTCTCTTGCGGCCGGATCTTTCGGTTACTGCGTTTGTCCGCGATGCGGGCAGAAGGAGCCGCGCGAAGGTGGTGTGCCGTGTGTCGAGCGCAAATGCTCGAGGTGCGGAGCCGTCATGATAAGGCAGTAACAATGAGTCGTTGAGAGTCGTTGAGAAAGGAGGATACGACAATGCCAAGAGGAGATGGAACAGGACCCCTGGGAATGGGAGCCATGACGGGACGGGGGGCTGGCTACTGTGCGGGCACCGGGGTTCCGGGGTATGCGAATCCTTTTCCCGGTCGAGGCTTTGGGATGGGTTTCGGGAGAGGTCGCGGTGCCTGGGGCCGAGGATTCGGCGGTGGCGGAAGAGGATGGCGAAACATGTTTTATGCCACCGGTCTTCCAGGGTGGATGCGGTATGGTGGCTATGGTGCGCCTTATGGATACCCGGCACCTTACCAGAGACCCGATCCGGAAATGGAGAAGCAGGCGCTCAGGAACCAGGCCGACTATCTGCAGAGCGAGTTGGATGCGATTCGCAGGCGGCTTGATGAGATTGAGCGGGAAGTCGCTCAGCAGTAAAGTCGGGTATCGCGAGGCATGAAGGCGGAAACGGGTGGATGTGCGTACATTACGATTGAAAACCCGTTTTCGCCGATTGTATACTTAAAACCTCTTCAGACGATCGGTTTAGGCGTCACGATCCATCAAAGAGTATCATCCAGATTTCAAAGCTGATGCTCCGGCGGTGGCCTGGGTCTGCGGGCGACGCCGGGAGAAGGCTGACTGGGTCCAGGGCGGAGGGCAAAGAGAGGGCACTGGGATCGACCAGGGATGAAGGCTTCACTCGATTGCATTCCGTGTTTTATTCGCCAGGCCCTGGAAGCTGCCAGGCTGGCGTCAACGCACTCCGCCGTCCATGAGGGAATTCTCCGGGAAGTGTTGCGGTGGGCCGTTGAGATGGACATGGATCAACCACCCCCCGTCATGGGGCAGCGCATCCACCGTCAGCTCCGCAAAATCGTCGGCATCGAGGACCCTTACCGCGATGTGAAAGATCGTCAGAACCGGATGGCCTTGACTCTCATCCCTGACTTGAAAACACAAATCATGGCTGCGGCGAACCCTTTGGTCACGGCACTGCGCATTGCTATCGCTGGGAATGTGATCGACATGGGGGTGAACGGTAACGTTTCGGAATCGCTGGTGCGCGAATCACTCAATCAAGCTCTGACGGAGCCATTCGAAGGGGATTGGAAAGGGTTTTGCAGCGCTGTTGCCGAGGCTCAATCCATCCTATATCTGACCGATAATGCGGGCGAGATCGCTTTCGACCGCCTGCTCATCGAACAACTCGGCCCGGCAAGGGTGACCGTGGCGGTGCGGGGTGCGCCGGTTATCAACGATGCGACCATGGCCGACGCGTTAGCTGTTGGTCTCCATGAAATCGTCGAGATCATAGATAACGGATCGGATGCCCCAGGGACGTTGCTTGACGAGTGCAGTCAGGAGTTCAGACAACGTTTCATCCAGGCTGACCTGATCCTTGCCAAGGGGCAGGGGAATTTCGAGACGCTCAGTGAGGATGAGCGCAATATCTTTCTTCTTTTCAAGGCAAAATGCCCCGTGATTGCGTCGCATGTCGGGCTGCCGGTTGGAACGTATGTGCTGGCCCGATCCCGTGCCGGCTTTCCGCAAACCGGTCTCAGCAGACCATGAAAGAGCTCCTTTTCGGGGTGGTCTCAATTCTCTTCCATTTTCGGGTTGTGTTCGTGGATACAGCGTGAAAACGCCTTTTCCTGAATTCACTGAATTCAGCCCGGCCATAGTGGAAACGCTGGCCACATTCATGGCTCCCCGCTTTGCGTCAGTCCTGAAGACACTATCCGAAGCAGTGATCTGTTTGATGAAATTCTCTCTCGTGCTAGACTATGACGTACTGTCCAGTTAAGAAACAGATGCAAAGTGAAACTTGATGCTCCGAAAGGGGAATGTCCCTGAAGTCCGGATTGTGGGGTCAGATTATGGAAAAATGCCCTTCCTGCCATTACTCCGTCGATCAGGAAGACCGATTCTGTAAAAACTGCGGCCTGTCCCTGGCCGGGAAAACGCAGGGTCGTTTTAGACCTCTTCTCCCGTCATCAGCCGAGGAGATGGATTGCTTGTACAGGTCTTTTTTTCACTTCATAAAGGCAGGACTCATTTTCTCTGGAGGGCTTCTCGTAGTGGTTTTGATTATCAGGACGATCCTGGATTTTCTCTCGGGCTGAGAATCTTCGAATTCCTGATTCAGTTAAGGATGTTCACTTGAGTTCCAACGCTGATTGT
>JAAYUJ010000671.1 GCA_012517775.1 Deltaproteobacteria bacterium | reverse complement strand
TTATCCGCTCCCGTGAAGCGGATTTTCCAGAGGAACTTCTCACCGGGAGCTACTCCATTGCAGGATGGCTGTTTTGTCCTTGTGCTGGAGAATTCCCAAGCGCAGTTCACCCAAGATCTTCTGAATACATCGGGTGCCGATACCAGATTTGCGAGAACTCAAGCGACGTTTCCCACAGAAGATAAAGGAGAGGCTTTGCATTGTGCGCGGATCAGGAGAACTCGGAAGACCTGGGTTATAGGTAACTTCTCAATGAGTCCAAGCACCGACAGCTCTCTAGGTCGGGTTTCCATACCTGACATCTGGATGCAAACGCCGTCGGGATTGGAATCCCGACATACCTATTGAGAAGTCACGGTTATCGACCCCAACCCCCTGGACCATGACAGAATATGTGAGAGTTTTTCATGGGATGAAATCCGACAAGAACTGCGTGGTCTGCCACATGGCAGAGGCCTTACGATCGCTCATGAGGTCGTGGACCTCCATGCCTGGAGCATGCGGGGTCAAGAGGTCGCAATTCGAGATCTGGGTAAGGACGGCATCGTTCTCAGCCTCACTCATTCCAGACTGACAAGATGAGCCTGCATCCAGCGGGCCTCACCGATCTCTTTACCTTCTTTGGTGGAGAGTCACTTTACACACGATCTGCCGGTATTGCACAATGTCCATTCGTAACCTCGAATTTATGATCCATCCCTCTTCGGTTGCTCTGGTTGGAGCCATAGAAGACCAACCGCCAGTGGGTGCCCTTCTCGCCCGGAACCTTTGCAGCGCAGGGTTTGAGGGGGATATTTTCATGGTCAATTCAAATGGCGGATCGGTTGAGGGTATTCCGACTTATCCAGAAATCGAAAGTCTTCCAAAAGCTCCGGATCTTGCGGTGATTGTCTCTCCACCCGACACGGTCCCGCGATGGATTGCCCAGCTGGGTGCCCGGGGTACGAAGGCTGCGGTGGTCATTACAGGCGGGTTCAATGAAAAGGGGGTCGATGAGGGTCAGCGGCTGCGATGCGCCATGCTGGATGCAGCGCGCCCCCATCTTCTGCGCATCTTGGGCCCCGACTGCCCCGGAATCATCGTTCCCGGCCTGCATCTCGATGCGAGCACGGCCCATATCCGCCCCCTGGAAGGCAATATCGCTCTTGTTGCCCAATCCGATGCAGTGAATGCGACGGTTTTGGACTGGGCCACCTCCTGGAATATCGGTTTTTCCTGCCTCATGGGCCTGGGGGAAATGGCCGACGTGGACTTTGGGGATATGCTCGATTGTCTGGCAAGAGAATCCCATACTCAGGCCATTCTCCTTTACATGGAAGCTGTGACCCATGCCAGGAAATTCATGTCTGCAGCAAGAGCGGCAGCGCGTATCAAACCGGTGATCGTGCTCAAAGCCGCCCGTCACGTGCAGGGGAGAACAGCGGCTGCGGCTCATAGCGGGAGGCTGGCAGGGCCTGACGCGGTCTATGACGCGGCTTTTCGCCGTGCTGGAATGCTGCGGGTGCACGACATGCAGGAGTTGTTCGCCGCAGTGGAGACCCTGGCCCTGGTTCAACCGATATCTGGAGACAGACTGACCATTCTGACCAACGGAGGAGGGGTCGGAGTCCTCGCCACTGACTCCTTGATAGAAGAGGGCGGGCGCCTTGCGGAGCTGTCCCCTGAGACAGTCTCTCGGCTGCAGGCGGTGCTTCCTCCGGGCTGGACCGCCGGCAATCCTGTCGACATTGGAGGGGATGCATCCGGCAGTCGTTATTCGGAGGCGTTGGAAGCGATTCTTGAGAGTGAGGGTTCCGATGCCATCCTCGTCATGAACTGCCCCAGCGCATTTTCCTCCGGCGCCGAGACTGCCCGGAGCCTCATCGAAACGCTGAACAAGAGCGGGATCAGGAAGAAGGGGCGGATCGTGCTCACGAACTGGCTGGGTGGGCGGACTGCGGAGGAAGGACGCCGGTTGTTCACCGAAAACCGCATTCCAACTTATGATACACCCCGTGATGCCGTGCGTGCATTCATGCAGATGGTCCAGTATCGGCGCAATCAAGACTTGTTGATGGAGACCCCGCCCAATATCCCTGAAATGTTCACCCCCGATACGGACAAAGCCAGAAGAGTGATCGATCTCGTGCTCAGTGAAGGCCGCTCATGGCTCAGCGAGCCCGAGGCGAAAACAGTCCTTGCCGCGTATGGTGTCCCCGTGGTTTCGACTCATGTGGCGGCGACGCCTGAGGCTGCCGCGGCACTGGCGGAAAAGATCGGAGAGCCGGTGGCTTTGAAGATCCTCTCGTCCGATATCAGCCACAAGTCTGAAATTGGCGGCGTGATGCTCAATCTTCGATCTCCTGAATCGGTAAGAAAAAGTGCCACGGTCATGAGGGCGCGCGTTCACGAAGCCGCCCCGAACGCTCGGATCATGGGTTTTACGGTCCAGCCCATGATTTACAAGATGACTGCTCATGAACTGATCATCGGCATGACGAGCGAGGCGGAGTTCGGACCAGTGCTCCTTATCGGCCATGGTGGCACCGCCGTGGAGGTTGTACAGGATGTGGCCCTGTGTCTTCCCCCTCTCAACATGCATCTTGCCAGGGAAGTCATGGCGCGCACACGCATCTGTCGCCATCTCGAAAGCCACAACGGCACAATCCATGCGAACATGGACAGCATAGCACTCATTCTGGTCAAGGTTTCACAGCTCATTTGCGATATTGCGGAAATCGATGAGCTCGACATCAACCCATTGCTCGCCGATGCGGCCGGCGTGATAGCATTGGATGCCCGCATGAGGGTGAGGCGGACAAGGACGCCTGCAACTCAGCGACTGGCCATACGCCCCTATCCCAGGGAACATGAAGAGGCTGTCACAATGCCGGATGGTCAGGCCATGCAGTTACGGCCCATAAGGCCGGAAGACGAACCCGCGTTTTACAAACTGTTTGCAAGCCTCTCGCCCGACGAGATTCGACTCCGCTTTCTGCATCCCATGAGAACGCTTCCTCACAGTCTGGCAGCCCGCCTGACACAGATCGACTATGACCGTGAGATGGCATTGGTTCTCGCTGGGCAGAGTCCGGCAGGTGAGCCGGAGATGTATGGTGTTGTGCATATCATGGCGGACCCGGACAATGAAACAGCCGAATTTGCAATCCTTGTACACCACAACATGACCGGCATGGGACTGGGTTCTCTTCTTCTTCGTCGCATTCTCGATCATGCACGCAGTCGCGGCATTGGGGAGGTGTATGGAGATGTGTCGAGCGAAAACAAAGCCATGCTGAAGCTTTGCAAAGTATTCGGCTTCAATCTGCGTCGAGAACCCGACGATCCCGGAGTTATCAGAGTGTCACTGAAGCCCTGACGTAGTGGATATGTAACCTCTCAATAGGTTCAGATATCGACAACTCCGTAGGCCGGGTTTCCGTACCCGACACCTTGTTGCATAGGCTGTCGGGAGTGGAATCCTGGCCTCCTGTTGAGAGGGTACGTGAATATCTGGTTGTGCTGCGATCCCATAGCGATTCTGGAGGGTCATCCGGGGTGGACCTTGAAACTCTGAGAAGCCATCCTTGAACGCACATACTCAATGCAGCCGCTGAGCGTGGCCAGTTTATGGAGATCAGACTCCGGGATCTTTATCTTGAGCTCTTCCTGGAGTGCAATGGAGTAATTCAGAAAATCCACCGAGTCGAAATCGAGTTGATCTCGAATTCTCTTTTCCAGGTGGAGGCTCTCGATATCCGCCTCGGGGGCGACCTCTTTGAGGATGCGCAATGCGGTTTCCTTGATTTGCTCTTCTGTCATGTTCATCCCAGAACAAAAAAGTAATGCATTCCGGTCAGCCATAAAGCCGGAGTTTCCCTTTCAGCATAACGCTTATTCCGGTTTTGGCTTCAAGTCCTTCAATTCGATCCTCAATTCGTAGTCTTTGCCGCCGGGTATCTTGTCCACGCTGAAGCCGAGCCG
>JAAYUJ010000670.1 GCA_012517775.1 Deltaproteobacteria bacterium | reverse complement strand
CTGGTGCTGTCCCATTTGCTCATAGACGGCGATGAGATCGCTGATGCTTGTCGCAACCTTTGTGCTGCGCGGTCCCAGATTGCTCTCCTGAATCGATCTCAATCGTTCCAGAATGTCGGCCGCTTCCTGGAATTCCTGCCGGCTTCGCTGAATCTCTGCAAGGAGTTTGAGGGACTCCGACAACTCCAAACCTTGCTCGCCGTATTTCCGTTCCATATCCGCCAGTGCATCCCCAGCGGCTTTGAGTGCTTCCTCGTGCTTCCCGGCCATATAGAGACCTGCCGCCTTTGCATGGAGATCCACTGCACCCCCGGCAGATAGAGCCATTCGGCAGAGTACTGCGGAAAGAAGCAAACAAAACGCTATAAAGCACCATATCCTGCTCGTCATGGGATGATTCCCTTTTCTCGGTGCAGCTGAGATCCTCCTTCACCAACTTACAGTCCATCAAGGCAAACGAACAGCAGCCAGTCGCCTCTTGGGGGCAGGTTTCGTATGAATAGTCGGCAACGGAGAGTCAAGGCATTAGCGTCAATGGCCATCGTTCTCAATAAGTCCAGATCACCACCGCTTTGTGGGTCGGGTTTCCATACCCGACACCGTGGCGCAAAGACTCTCGGGATTGGAATCCCGACCTACTCGTTGAGAAAGCACGAATGGCCCAGCAAGAGCCGGTATGGTTAAGGCACGTTCATTTCCAGCGGGACAAAAACTTGGTCGTGCTTCATGCTCTCCGACAGCAGATCCTCACCAAGAGGCCATAAGGAGTTGCTGGGATGGATTTCAATCCAAACGTTTTGAAATAGCTATCCTTTCTCCGGTGAGCAGGCTATCATTTGCGCAAAAGCAGGGGGAAATCTGGCCGGAGATCCAAGAGATGGCGAAGTAATGATGAATATGTCAAGAATTTTGCTGCTCCCGTTTGTTGCAGGGTTACTCTCAGGATCCTCTCAGGTTCTCTCCGGCATCAAATCAATCCACTGCCGACTCCCGGCGTGCCAAAGCAACCAGAGGTGATCAGAGCGGCAATCGATGCCGCGATGCTTTTGGGGCAGCATCTGCGCGAGGGGCAGACTACAACCGGCGTCGCTTTGAAAATGCGGAGAGTGATGCTTGATGAGTTACAGGGGGCGGTGGAGGTGACCTCATGGAGAGGATTGTATGCGCCAAATGCGGGCAGACCGTCTGTTTGTGCCAAGACAGGTGCCCTGTGTGCGGCTCCTCTGAAAAGCGGGTCCTCGTTTTGGCGGATAAAGGGACTCGGTTCTTCGACAGGCTGTTTCCTGGAGACTGCAAGGAAGACAAACCGAAGTCAAGCTCTTGAAAGGCTTTCCTGATGGCGGTGAAAAGCTCGGGAAAAGCCAGGTGGAGGTGGGTGACAGGCTGATCGAGGCAGAAAGTGATCGACATGTACCTCCTCAGTGAGTAGGTCGGGATTCCAATCTCGACAACATTTGCAGCCAGATTTCGGGTATGGGAACCCGACTTACGAGGCCGTAACCGGGGCTTTATTGAGAAGTTACATCGACATCATGGAGGTGCGGGAAATCACGGCAGCTTTCACGTTTGAATCACACTTCCCAGAGCGTGGGTTCTCGATTGCAGCTTTTCATGACCTTGATCATAAGTCATGAATGAGTGGCTCAGTGCTGTAAACAGCCTCAACTGATCGGTGATGCCGCGCTCTCAAAGGGAGCATGGAATATGAGCATGACGTTCCGCATCCTGGGAGCGGCAGGCAGGGACAATGCTCTGCTGGTTCAGATCGACAGTGGCCAGGCATTCGAGCGGCTTCTGTTCGACTGCGGCGAGGGGTGCCTCTCGGAACTCCCGTTCAGAGACATTCAGGCGATTGACCACCTTTTCTTCTCACATCTACACATGGATCATGTGGCGGGGTTCGACACCTTCTTCCGCTGCACCTTCAACCGGAACATGAGGCCGAACAGGGTATGGGGGCCTCCGGAGACTGCCCGGATTCTGCAGCACCGCTTCCAGGGGTTTCTCTGGAATTTGCACGAGGACATGAGTGCAACCTGGCTTGTTCACGATATTCACCCTCAACTGATTCACACGACACGCATGGAGCTTTCCGATGCCTTCGCGGTGGCGCATGAAGAGGGAACAGAGCTGCATGAGGGGACTATCCTGAAGGGTGCCGGGTTTGCCGTGGACGCCTTCACGATGGACCATCGGACACCGACATTGGCTTACGTCGTCCGTGAAAAAACGCGGTGGAACATTGACACATTCCGGCTGGCGTCTCTCGGTCTGCAACCTGGACCCTGGCTGAAGCAACTGAAGGAGTCAACGAGTTCTCCGGATGATGTGGTTATCGATGGAATCAGGCATTCGTTGACTGAGCTTCGGAAGGAAGTGATCGTCGAAACAGCGGGAAAGTCCATCGCCTACTTGACCGATTTCCTTCTGGATGAGCAGGCGACGGAGCGATTGTGTGATGCGTTACGGGGCTGCGGGACGATGATTTGCGAAGCGCAGTACCGACATAGGGACCTCGATCTGGCCAGGAGGCATTTCCATATGACGACCGTCCTGTCTGCAACGTTGGCTGCACGGGCTCAGGCGGGAGAGTTGATCTTGTTCCACCTGTCCAACCGGTATGACCGGTCAGAGTGGTTGGAGATGTTGCAGGAAGCCAGGCAAGTCTTCCCGAGAACGCAATATCCGCCTCACTGGGGCCTTGATCCGGGGGCTGGCGCGGACACTCTGCCTGCTCGCATGCAGCAGGCCGCCCCGCCTGAGTCACCTCCCGACAGGTGAGCGATCAAAGGAAATTGCTGCTAAGCATTGTCTCGCATTAGACTGGAGTGGACATCAACGGAAACCGCTGAGGCACGCATTAACATGATGAAGACGGCCAGAATCCTTGCCGCAATCCGCGATCAGGGGGGAGCCACGACG
>JAAYUJ010000669.1 GCA_012517775.1 Deltaproteobacteria bacterium | reverse complement strand
CATAGGCGCCTACACCGCAGCCATCCTGAACACCCGTTGCGGCATACCTGTTGTCCTGCTGATTCCTGTCTGCGGATTCACCGCAGGCTTGTTCGCTCTGATCATCGCTCGCCCGATCATCCACCTGAGAGGCGACTACCTTTGCATCGTCACCATTGGAATCGGCGAGATCGTGAGAATTGCTCTCATCAATGACGTGTTCGGCATCACTGGAGGTGCCAACGGCATCTTTGGTATCGAGCGCCCCAGCATCTTTGGGGCCGTAGTCCGTTCCCCACAGCATTTCTTTTATTACATCTGGATCATTGCAGGGACTACTGTTTTTCTCTTTCACCTCCTGGAGAATTCCCGTTTTGGCAGAGCCCTCAATTATCTGAGGGAAGATGAAATGGCAGCTGAGGGAAGTGGTGTGAATACCGCCCATTACAAGTTGGCGGCTTTCGTCGTCGGAGCGGTCTGGGCAGGGATGACGGGAAACATCTATGCCTCGAAAATGACCATCATTTCTCCGGAATCATTTAGCTTCTGGGAGTCGGTCCTGATGTTCACCATAGTCATCCTGGGAGGTTCGGGAAGCATTCCCGGAATGCTGCTGGGGGCCTTCCTCATCGTGGGGCTTCCCGAGCTTTTCAGGGAGTTTGCCAACGCGCGGATGCTCATATTCGGAGCGGCCATGATCGCAATGATGATCTTTCGCACACAGGGGCTCATTCCCGCAAGACAGCGCATCTATCGGCTCACTGAGACTTTGGGAGAAGAGGGGAGGGCAGCATGAGGGATTGCGGGTATCTTCAGATCCTGATGCAGCCCGGAGCGTGGACGGGTTTCACAATCGGTATGCCATGAGTGTACTCGCTGTCAAGCGCCTGACGAAGAGCTTCGGTGGTCTCACTGCAGTCAACAATGTCTCTTTTGAGGTTGATGAAGGCGCCATCGTCGGCTTGATCGGTCCAAACGGAGCAGGCAAGACCACTGTATTCAACCTCATTACCGGGATATATCGACCCGATCAGGGGGAAATCCTCTTCGATCGAAAACCTGTCGTGGGCCTGACCACCCACCGCATTGTAAAAATGGGGGTTGCCAGAACCTTCCAAACCATCCGCCTTTTCCAAAATCTTTCGGTCCTGGAAAACGTACTGGCAGGTTGTCATTGCCGGATGCGAGGTGGTGTCCTTTCCTCCCTTTTCCACACCCCAATGCAGCGGAGGGAAGAGAAGAAAGCCATAGCCAGTGCCATGGCGATTCTGGGCTTTGTCGGACTGAATCAGCAGGTCATGCAACTGGCCAAGAACCTCTCTTACGGAAATCAGAGGCTCCTTGAAATTGCACGGGCCCTCGCCACGGATCCCACACTTCTGATCCTGGATGAGCCGGCCGGGGGGATGAACGAGCAGGAAACCACCCAACTGGTGACACTCATTCGAAACATGCGCGACCAGGGCATCACGATCCTCCTCATCGAGCACGATATGAGTCTGGTCATGCGGGTCTGTGAGAGAATCGTTGTCCTGGAATACGGAGCTAAAATAGCCGAGGGGCCACCTATCGAGATCAAGAAGGACCCTCGTGTCATTGAGGCCTATCTGGGCACCGATGCCAGTTGGTGAGTAGGCAACGAACTGGAGAAGAATCTTTTCGGACAAAGCCTCTCCCACTTTGGATGCCCATTTTGCTAAAGCCTGCTCGAGAGGGACTCGATATCGGATCTCGCACTTTCCGGGTCAGCGGACCCGAGAGGCGTGAAAGGATTCTCTGAATGACCCTGCTGGAAATCGTGGATCTTTATGTAAGGTATGGAAACATCGAAGTGCTCCACGGGATCAACATACAGGTCGGCGAAGGAGAGATCGTGTCGATCCTGGGTGCAAACGGGGCCGGGAAGTCTACAACCCTTCTCACCATCAGCGGCCTTGTGAGAGCCTCGGGAGGTTCCATCCACATGGGTGAGACCGCCGTCCACAAGCTTCCGGCACATGCCGTCGTCAAGAATGGCATCGCGCAGGTGCCGGAAGGGCGCAGGATATTTGGAACCCTTACGGTACAGGAGAATCTCGGGCTGGGGGCTTATGTCCGTGCGGACAGAGAGAATGTGAGGCGCACTGAAGAGTGGATCTGTGAACTGTTCCCGGTGCTGGCGGAAAGGCGCCAGCAGCTGGCAGGCACACTGAGCGGAGGAGAGCAGCAGATGCTCGCCATCGGCAGGGCCCTCATGAGTCAGCCGAAGATTCTCCTTCTGGATGAGCCCAGCCTCGGGCTGGCGCCTCTATTGGTCAGGGCGATCTTTCAGACTCTCAAGGAAGTCAATGAAAGCGGTGTTACCATCGTCCTTGTGGAACAGAATGCCCGTGCCGCCCTGAAGCTTGCTCACAGGGGATACGTCATGGAATTGGGACGGATCGTGCTGGAGGGCAGTTCCACGGATCTTATGGCCAATTCGGAGGTGCAGGCAGCATACCTGGGTGGAGGAGGCTCCGATTAGTCTTCGTCACAGCCCCATCTAGGCGAACGAACATGCTAGAGGGTTCTCTTATTTCTCTCCTTCCTGGATGCCCGCTTCCAGTCAGATTCTTTGTCCCGCTTCTTTCCGGATCTCTCTTTCTGACTGACCCTGTCTCTCTGTAATTCATCCAAGTGGCTGATATTTAGTATAAAAGAACCTGGCGTCTGTGCTTCTTTCTTTGTCGAAGACTCCTTTTTATTATGTTGTTTCTTCTCATGGATATCCTGCGGATGATCTTCCCGTAATCGAGGAAAAACCAGGCAATCGGGGGGAACTGCGTACATGAGGTAGAGAGCGGGACCGGCTTGAAGAACAGGAAAACCGCGGGCCGATGCCTTCCCGGAGAGGACTTCCACAATGATGGGTTCCGCATGGCGACGTTTTCCAATGGCCATGGCAAAGTCCTTTTCAGCAAAAAGAGGAATGAACGACCGGCTGGTCGGAGAAAGACCGTGTTCTCTTGGAAAAGCAGAGTGCCTTTGCCTGCACGGATAGAAGAGTCTCTCTGGAGGAGACGGAATGGAAGGGTATTGAGGGGGTGGAAACTCATCTTTGAGACGAAGAAAACCTGCCTGGACCCTAAATGGAATTTGGATTCCCAGGAAAGCCAATTCCTTGAGGTGACCCTCGCGAACGAAGCGGAGGGATGGATCCTCTTGCAGGGCCCAGTAGAATTCCTTCCAGGGCATTGAACCGTCGGGGTCCCAAAACAACCCGAATTCAGCGGGGGAATGGTAACCCACGTAAGTCAATGTCCTTGCCAGTGTCTTGGGGTTGTATCTTCCTGCCATCAAACAGGTTTCCTCTGTGCGATGACGTAAACGGCGCATAGCCGCATGCTCGTTCATGTCGGAGGAGAAATATCTCGCCGAGCAAAAACAGCGTGTTCGCACCGGACAACCATGAGGAAATACCGCTTTAGAGGGAGCAAGGCAATAGGGCTCTCGAATTCTGAAGAGATGAAATGTCGACCGCATTGAAGCCGAATGGGAAGAAGTAAACCGTTCCTCCTGGGAAGTGGTTGTTTCGAAAGCGCTTCCAGCGAGCAAGCGCTCGGAGGAATTCGAATTCAAAATGGAAATATTAAGTTTACATAATATACATTATCAGACTTTATTGTCTCCCTGAACCCACTTTTTTTCTTGACTGGTGCTCCTTTCTCCACTAATAATTCTGCCTGCGATTGAGCGGGAATAACTCAGCGGTAGAGTGCAACCTTGCCAAGGTTGAAGTCGCGGGTTCAAATCCCGTTTCCCGCTCCATAAAGATTCAGGGGCGGCATTCCGGCCGCCTTTTTTCATGCGAGCTCTCCAGATCTCTATAGCTTTTCATTCATACCACCAACGCATATAGTTCCTGAGATGAGCGTAAAGCCGCCTTCGCGCCCCCCCAAAGCTCACACCAGGTATCGATCGCCGAAAGCATCGCTTGGGGACCTATATTCGTATTTCAAATCCAAGGACCATATCCTCATTACGATCGACCCGGATCCGGATGCCATCGCATCGGCGCTCGCGCTCAAGAGACTTCTCTGGCACAAGGTCCAATCTTCAACAATCGGCATCATCAGACCCATTAGACGTTTGAACAACCTCACGATGGTGCGACTCCTCAGGATTCCTCTCATGCCCTGGTGGAGCATTTCCCTTGCCCAGTTCACCAAATTCCTTCTCGTGGACGGCCAACCACATCACAACGACATGTTCAAAGGCATTCCCTATACAGTGGTGATCGATCATCATCCCATGAGCATACCTGTTGAGGCTCCTTTCGCTGTCATCTATCCCGCATACGGCGCTACGGCAACGATCCTCACTCAGTACCTGAAAGCCGCAAGAATCAAGCCCTCTCAGACTCTCGCCACGGCCTTGCTCTATGCCATCAAGACTGATACGCGCAATTTTGAAAGACACACCATCGACGAAGACATCGATGCCTTTCGCTATCTTTTTGAATTTGCAAATCATCACATCCTACGCAAAATAGAAATTTCCGACCTCTCCCTGAGCGACCTCCGGTTCTTCAATATGGCGGTGGAAAGAAAACACGTCGTAAAGGATCGTATTTTCGCTCACCTGGACGAAGTGCCGTCAGCCGACCTCCTGGTCGAAATCGCTGAGTTCTTCCTCAAAATTCATGACATCTCGTGGAGTATCATCTCCGGCATTTACGAAGGACACCTCATCATCAGTGTGCGCAATGACGGTTACAGAAAGGATGCAGGGAGAGCAGTCCGCAGAGCTTTTGGCTCCGTTGGATGCGCCGGCGGACATCAAGCCATGGCGAGGGTCGAAATGTCTCTTGATAAGCTATTGGAAATTTTGGGGAATGTGAATTCCACAAGCATTGAGCAATACATCAGGAAGCAGCTCTCCCCACTCTGAGTCGCTCAACCCCTGCCATCAGCTGTTTTCCACCACAAACCTCCTTCCATATCGCAATTGACCATGGGGGAATCCTCCATTCTCAAACTGCGCGGCGGACCTGGAAAACCTGAGAAGTTGCGTTGGGGAAACTTGCCGGGGGAACATGGATAAAGCAAAGAAGAGCATCAAGAAGGTGGAGATATTCACGGACGGGGCATGCAGGGGCAACCCGGGGCCCGGGGGTTGGGGAGCCATTCTGAGATACAAGACGGTTGAAAAGGAGCTCTCGGGATCAGAGGCTTACACCACTAATAACCGAATGGAGCTCATGGCGGTCATAGAAGCTCTTCGAGCTTTGAAGCAATCGTGCGTGGTCGATTTGTATACGGATTCACAGTATCTGAAGAATGGGATCACCAGCTGGATCCACAAATGGAAAAGAAACGGCTGGCAGACAGCCACAAAAGAACCTGTTAAGAACAGGGACCTGTGGGTAACTCTCGACGAGCTGTCCCGCAAGCATGCTGTTCAGTGGCACTGGGTCAGGGGACACCATGGGCATCCCGAGAATGAGCGGTGTGATCAACTGGCTCGCGAGGCAATCAGGGGTTGAGGACCCCTCGGTTGGTTTGCCAACGGCATGATGATCTTTGGATCAGAGGGGAATCCCGTCATGAGTTCGGCGGGTTTTCCGCATTGGGTCCGAAAACGTATCGACATGCCCTGCCCTTACCTATCCGATGAAGCATCCCCGTATCCACCATCTCACTGAGCTCCCTGAGTGCCTGACGCTCAGAAATAGCATTGAGCTGCGAATAGTATTTGTTTGTGATAAATCCTCGGGCCCTTATGAAATCCAGGGCTTGCATCTGCCTGGGTCTGAGTCCTGTTTCAAGAAGTCTCTCACCGGGGTCCAGTTCGGGCAACGCCTGGAGAGCGGTTTCGGTTTGCGGCAGCCCCACTTGGGAGGGAGCGGCCCGGGAAATTTCCCTGACCGGTACTTCGGGCTTCGGAGAAATCACCTCAGGCGGCAGGTCCTTCGCCATGATTTCTTCTCCGTTGCTCAGAATGATCGCCCTTTCGATGACGTTTTCCAGTTCGCGAACATTACCAGGCCACTGGTAATCCAGGAGGAGCCGCATAGCCTCAGGTTCGATCCTGAAATTGCAGAGCCTCTCTCCAACGGCGTATTTTCTCAAAAAATGATTCACCAGGAGAGGAATGTCATCTTTCCTCTCGCGAAGCGGAGGCAGGGGAACGTGAACCACATTGAGTCGGTAGAAGAGATCGGAGCGGAAACGCCCTTCGGCTACCTCGATGTGGAGGTCACGGTTGGATGCCGCTACCACCCGGACGTCCACTTTCAAGGATTGGCTTCCTCCTACTCGTTCGAATTCCATTTCCTGGAGAATCCGTAGCAGCTTCACCTGCAGGGGCGATGACATTTCACTGATTTCATCCAGAAAAAGCGTTCCTTCATGAGCCAGTTCGAAGCGCCCTTTCCTCTGGCTTACAGCTCCACTGAAAGCACCCTTTTCATGCCCAAACAGCTCGCTTTCCAGAAGTGTCTCGGGCAATGC
This sequence comes from Deltaproteobacteria bacterium, assembly GCA_012517775.1. Taxonomy (GTDB): domain Bacteria; phylum Desulfobacterota; class Syntrophobacteria; order Syntrophobacterales; family Syntrophobacteraceae; genus JAAYUJ01. Next base: position 12,755 of record JAAYUJ010000669.1, on the reverse strand, counting down.
TCCGCAATTCACGGAAATAAAGGGGCGTTCCGCCCTGGGACTGTTGAAGTGTATCGCACGGGCGATGAGCTCCTTGCCGGTGCCTGACTCGCCGGTAATGAGCACCGTCGCTCTGCTGGGGGCAACCTTTTCTATGAGTCTGTAAATACGCTGCATGGCAGCGCTCTTGCCGATGATGTTGCTGAATTGATAGCGATCCTGCAATTCTCGTGTAAGATAACGATTCTGACAAACCAACTGATAGTGATCGATGGCTTTGCGGATCGTCAGTTTGAGCTCCTCGTTCTTGAAAGGCTTGAGAATATAGTCGAAGGCGCCCTTTCGCATTGCCTCCACAGCCTTTTCTACGGAACCGTAGGCGGTCATCATGATCACCGGCAAGTCCGGATACTGAACGTGAATGCGTTCGAGCAGAGTCATTCCATCCATGCCGGGCATTTTCATATCCGTGATGACAACGTCCAGTTCGTGACCCTTGAGGATTTCCAGAGCGCCAATACCACTTTCTGAAGTGACGACCTGATACCCCTCTTCCATGAGAAGGTCCTCCAGGACGAGGAGATAGTTCTTTTCGTCGTCGACGATGAGAATCGTATCCATCTATTTCACCGAAGCTTCCCGTTGGGTTTCCGATTCGGGTTGAGCGAGGGGCAGGCGCACGATCATCGTGGTGCCCTTCCGCTCTTCACTTTCCACCTCGATAACCCCATGGTGACTGTCAATGATACTCTGCACGATGGCCAGACCAAGGCCGGTACCCTTTTCCCGGGTTGTAAAAAAAGGATTGAAGATCTTCTTCAGCACTTCCGCCGGGATCCCGTGACCTGTATCCTGAATTCTCAGCTCCACCTGCGCTGGAGTCCCATTCTTCCCGTTCACAAGACCTGTATGGACTCCCAGTGTCCCCCCTTCAGGCATGGATTGGAGCGCGTTGGCAAAAAGATTCACAAGGGCCCGGTAGAGGAGATCGAAATCAGCTTCCATCGTGTAATCCCCTGTCTGATAATCCCGCTCTATTTCGACGCCAAGCTTGTGACGCTCCGCTTCGATCACATTGAGGTTGCGCTCCAGGACTTCTTCGAGCCTACAGATGGATGGACGCAGAGTCTTGGGGCGGGCAAAGTCAAGAAACTCCGTGAGGATATCATTGAGTCGCGTGGCCTCTTCCACGATGATGGATGTAAACCTCCTCTGCTTTTCACCCTCCGCCCGGTTATGAAGCAATTCAGCGGTGCTCCGTATGATTCCCAACGGGTTGCGAATCTCGTGAGATACCCCCGCCACCATTTCCCCCAGGGCGGCCAATCTTTCCGTCTGATGGAGCTGTTCCTCCAACTTCATTCGTTCAGCGGCTCTTTGACCAATGATCCGTTCGGCTCTCCTGGCGATGATGAAGATGGTCGTGAAGAGAATACCCACAAAGACCATGAAGCTGAGGGCGACGATCAATTGAAAACGCTGAATGATCTTGTAGTCACGGGTGATGTCCTGAGTGATCTCGAAGACTCCCAGGATCTTACCGCGCTTCCAGCTCAGGGGGCGCTCCTCCCACATGGGCAGATAGGTCTTCAATTGCTTCCTTGTGTCATGCCACCATGGAAGCAGTAGGAAAGAGTCATCCTCGCCCGTCAGTACCGAGACCGACTCCTCCTTCAATGCACGCTGGAATACCTCGCCGGCGTCACCTTTGCTCCCGATTGTCTCGGGTTCCGTGCTGTACGTGAGAACCTGCTCCGCATTGTAGATGTTGACTCGATCGACATCAAAGCCGTGAATGGTATTCTTGACGACTCTGTCAAGCCGCTCATACTGGTTCTCCCGTGAAAGCCGGATCTGCCCCTCGGTGATGAGTGTCGGTAGAGTGAACTGAAAGAAAACCTGATGGTTCAGGTTCTCCGCCAGAAGCAGAGAATACTGCTCGCTCTTGTGAAGAAGGATCTCTTTAGCTCTTTGGGAGATAAAGCCCGAGATGAAGAGAGTGCAAATGAGGATAACCATCAGGCTGGATAGGGAAAGGTGCTTCACGAGTCGAAACGGCTTGAGTCCCTCAATACTCCTTCTCTTTTCTTCAATGGAAGTCATCTGGCCGAATTCCTCAGGTAGGAGTCGTATCTAGTGGCACCCGCCATGAGCTCGATAGAGTTTCATTTCCTTTTATCTTCACCCATCCTGAGATTCATGACTCTCTTCCGCCTCTCTTCCAGCATTTGCTTCCATTTGCTCTCCCATCCCCGGCTGGTCGGATGATAGAAAGTCGTTCCCTCCAGTTCCTGCGGCAAGTAGACTTCAGGGACCCATCCGGTGGGGTCGTCATGAGGATACTGGTACTCCTTGCCGTAGCCAAGCTTTTTCAGCAGATCTGTCGGTGCATTGCGCAGGTGCAGAGGAGTTGGAGCCGCCCCCGTCTTCCTCGCCGCGTCCATCGCTCTTCCATATGCGGTGTAGATGGAGTTGCTCTTGGGAGCCAATGCCAGATAGACCACGGTCTGAGCGAGGGCCAGTTCGCCCTCCGGACTTCCCACAAACTCGAAGGACTGGAGAGCACACATCGCATGGACCAGCGCGAAAGGATCCGCCAGTCCGATATCCTCTGTCGCCATCCTCACCAGCCGTCTCCCGATGTATAGGCGGTCCTCCCCCCCTTCGAGCATTCGAGCAAGCCAGTAGAGACCCGCGTCCGGGTCGCTGCCCCGAATGCTCTTGTGGAGCGCCGAGATAAGGTTGAAGTGTTCCTCTCCCGCTTTGTCATAATACACCGCATGCCTCTGAAGAGCTTCGTGCACGGTGGCGATATCAATGTGCCGAACACCGTCGGTGTCCTGAGGTGTTGTGAGAACGGCGATCTCCAATCCGTTGAGGAGCATCCGTGCATCTCCTCCCGAAGCTGACAAAAGATATGAAACTGACTCATCCGTGAGTTGAGCGGGATACTTGCCCAAGCCTCGCTCCGTGTCGTGAAGTGTTCTCTCGAGCAGTTCCCGAAGCTCTCCCTCGCTCAAGGATTTCAAGACCAGTACCTGAGCTCTGGACAGCAAAGGTCTGATCACTTCAAAGGACGGATTTTCAGTCGTGGCACCGAGCAGCAGAATGGTTCCGTTTTCAACGTGGGGAAGCAGAGTGTCCTGCTGTGCCTTGTTCAATCGGTGAATCTCGTCCATGAAAAGCCACGTACGCTGCTTCTCCTTTGCCCAATTAACGCGGGCCTCTTCCACCGAGGAACGGATGTCACGGGTCCCAGCCATGACTGCAGAAAGGGGAATCAATCGAGCATTGGTGTGATGGGCGATGATTCGGGCAAGGGTAGTTTTTCCGCAGCCGGGAGGTCCCCAAAATATGATGGATTGAAGCTGTTGATTTCGTAGAATGCGATCCAGGATTCTCCCTGGGCCCAGGAGGTGTGACTGACCAATGAATTCCTCGATGCAACGTGGGCGCATTCTCTCGGCAAGCGGTGCGTGCGCTTTCAAATCGCTTCGGTGCTGATTCTGAAAAAGTTTCAGTTGCTGCATGGCTCTATAGGACCAGCATTTTCAGGCTCTTTGATGCTACTCGCCCAGATAAGCACTGCGAACCCGTTCGTCCTCCAGAAGCATCCGGCCCGTCCCTTCCAGGGTGATTCTGCCCGTTTCCAGCACATAGGCGAAATGAGCGATCTGTAAAGCAGCCATGGCATTCTGTTCGACAAGAAGAATTGTAGCCCCTTCTTCATTGATTGTCTGTATGATTCTAAAAACCTCCTCCACAACAAGCGGTGCCAGTCCCAGGGATGGCTCGTCGAGCAGAATCAATTGCGGTCGACTCATGAGTGCTCTACCGAGGGCAAGCATTTGTTGCTCTCCCCCGCTCAGAGTCCCGGCCAGCTGTCTCTCCCTCTCCTTTAAGCGGGGAAATAATGAGTATACCCATTCACGCTGCGTATTGAAGGTGCCGTAATCCCGGGCGTACGCTCCAAGCTCCAGATTTTCGAGGATGGTAAGGTTTGCAAACACTTTGCGGCCTTCAGGACTGATCGCAATGCCCCGTTTGATGATCTCATGGGTCTGAAGCCGAGATAGATCCTCACCATTGAATTCTATGGATCCGGATCGCAATTTCACAAGGCCCACAATGGTTCTGAGGGTGGTGCTCTTTCCTGCGCCATTTGCACCGATGAGTGTTACGATCTGGCCCTTGTCAACCTTCAGATGGGCTCCCTTGAGAGCATGGATTCCTCCATAGTAAACATGGAGATCTTCCACTCTAAGCATGACGCTGGCTCCCCAGGTAGGCTTTGATAACGTCGGGATTGCTTTGAATTTCCCTTGGAGTGCCCTCTGCAATACTGTTTCCGTAGTCGAGAACCTTGATTCGCTCACACAGGCGCATGACAAATTTCATGTCGTGCTCTATGAGCAGAATGGTCAGAGAATACTTGTCCCGCAAATCCCGCAATAGTTCCACCAACTCCATCGTCTCCTGAGGATTCATCCCCGCCGCCGGTTCGTCGAGGAGGAGAAGTTTTGGTCTTGTGGCAAGAGCCCGCGCGATCTCCAGCCTTCTCTGCCTTCCATAAGGAAGAGCACCGGCCTTTTCCAGGGCAAGGTGGGCGAGTCCAATCTCCTGTAGGATCTCCAGTGATTCCTCCCTCATGCGGTGTTCTTCCCGCCGGTAAGCCGGCAGCCCCAGCATGGCGTCCCAAAGGTGAGCACGAAGCTTATGGTGAAACGACACCATGACATTGTCCAAGGCCGTCAGGTCGCTGAAGAGCCGGATGTTTTGAAATGTGCGTGCAATGCCGCGAGCGGTAATGGCATGCAATGGGAGGTGAGTGATGTTCTCCCCCTGCCAGATAATGCGCCCCGCCGTGGCAAGGATGGCCCCTGTGATCATATTGAATACGGTCGTCTTTCCGGCGCCGTTGGGACCGATGAGGCCGACCAGTTCACCCGGATGCAGCGTGATGGAGAAGTCGTTGACGGCGGCAAGACCACCGAAACGCATGACAAGATGCTCTGCACGAAAAAAGACACCCATTAAACGTTGCCCGTTCCTACTGACTGCCGAGACGTGGCGATGAGATCCATTGTGATACGCGTCCGTCTTGTGTGAACGGGGTTACCGGGAACTTATCGCCCGGTTGCCTCCGCGGAAAAACCAATCCCAGTTGAATTCGTGCCGTCCCATGATTCCGTGGCGTGCGAAGATGATCACGATCATGAGGATAAGACTGAAGACGACCATTCGCATTCCGGGAATCCCCGGTATCTTCAAACCGGCGAATTGAACAGGTTGTTCCACAATCCTCAGGGCCTCTCCCCCCCAAGCAAACAGAGCCGCTCCGATCACCGCCCCCGTGGTACTGCCCAGACCGCCGACCACAATCATGATGAGCAGATTGAAGGTGAGGAAGAAAGTGAAAAGCGTCGGAGATATGGTTGTAATGAGATGGGCAAGCAATCCCCCCGCAATGCCGGAAAAAAAGGCGCTGATAAGAAATGCCGTGAGCAGATGTTTGAAAGGATCAATACCCATGGCTCTTGCTGCCGTTTCATCCTCACGGAGGGCTTTCATGGCCCTTCCATAACTGCTGTTGACGAGCTTGGAGATAACCACCACGGTTACTGCCGCCACCCCCCATGACCACCAGAGATTCGTATGGGGCGCCAGCCCCTTCAGTCCCAGTGGTCCATTGGTGATTCCCTGGAATGCATTACACAAGACACGGATGACTTCCCCAAAGCCCAGAGTCACTATGGCGAGATAATCCCCTCTCACCCTGAAAACCGGAAAACTGACGAGAAATGCAAAAAAAGTCGCCAGCACCCCCCCAGCAAGGAGTGCGATGAGAAAAGGAGCATTCAATACACTGAAAGGCCACATGAGAGGTTCTATGATGTAGTTCATCTGCTTCTCCATGGGACTCATGGTGAGGATAGCCGATGTGTAGGCGCCGATGGCGATAAAGGCATTGGGACCGAGATGGAGGATGCCGCATACGCCGTTGATGAGATTGTAACTGACGGACAGTGTAATGAAGATAGCCATGTTGTTGAGAATTCGTATCTGATAATCCGTTCCGTAACGGCCGAACAGATGGAGTATCCCCGCAAGAAGAAGCAACGCCATCAGATTGAGCAAAGAATTGCGTCTCACCCTGTCCATGCGTCCCCCGCCAACCATTGCTAGGCCTTGTCCGTTAGTGGCTCACCCATGATTCCTGTTGGCCGGAACAGGAGCACCAGGATCAAGATCACGAAGGCAAAAGCATCCCGATACTGTGCCAACTGAGGAAGCAATGCAACAATCAGGATTTCACCCAGGCCCAGGAGAAAGCCCCCTATCACCGCACCAACTATGTTTCCTATACCTCCCAGGACTGCGGCTATGAATGCTTTCAGACCCGGAAAAACACCCATGAAAGGATTCACCTGGGGGTACTTCATCGCCCACATGATACCCCCGGCTGCAGCGAGGGATGATCCGAGCAGGAAAGTGACGGCGATAATACGATCCAGATTGATCCCCATGAGTCGCGTCGTCTCGAAGTCTTTGGAAGCTGCACGCATGGCCTTCCCTGCCTTTGTCCTGTAAATGATAAAAAGCAATCCCATCAGCAGCGACAACGTGATAACAGGGGTATAGATCGTCAGAACCTGAATTCGAAGTCCCCAAAGACTGATCACCTGATCAAACAGGGGAGGCCTGGGAAACGCCTTGGGAACCCCACCTAGAACGACCAGAGCCACATTCTCGAGAAGAAAGGAGGCCCCGATGGCGGAAATGAGCAGAGAGATCCGGGGGGCGTCTCTCAAGGGTTTGTAGGCGGCACGGTCCAGGAGAATGCCCATCAATCCCGTCATCAATATGGCCGCAGGAAAAGAGACGTACCATGGGAGTGCGAACAATGTGACACAATATATGGCCGTGTAGGCAGCAAACATGAGGAGGTCGCCATGGGCGAAATTGATCAGTCTCAAAATCCCGTAGACCATAGTGTAGCCAATTGCAACAAGACCATACAGGCTACCGAGGGAAATGCCATTGATCAATTGCTGCAAAAAAATCGTCGGCGTCACTCTTCCCTATCCTTCCAATGGCTAAGCAGGGGTCGAACATACGGTCCGCAACATCACAAAGTCCGGATTCGTACTATTTCAATAAGTAGGTCGGGATTCCAATCCAGAGAGCGTTTGCGCCCGGACGTCGGGTATGGAAACCCGACCTACGAACAGACGTGAGCGGGACTTATTGAGAAGATACCCGGATTCAATCCAAATATGAGCAATTCCAGATAATCCGGCATATCACCCAATAAGCTACAATCATAACGCAACAGGGCAAATGTTACAATGATCGCCCCCTTGGATCACAGTCGATTGGACCGGGATGCCATTCAATCAGAGTGGGAGGTAAACAAAAAAAGCAGGGTTGTGCTGCATTCCCCCTGCTTTTCCTTTTTTGTCCGATGTTCGAGCGAATGGGAGTCTCGGGTATCGAAGGTTTTCAGCCCTTCGACGCTCTATGGATGCACTGTGGTCACGTACACGAACTTGCCGCCCTCAACTTTGTTGATAACCATGCTCTTGATAGGATTGCCATTTTCTCCCATGCTGATCTTACCCGAAATCCCCTCAAAATCCTTTGTCTTCGCGAGCGCCTCACGAACTTTGGGACCTTCCGTCGACCCAGCCCGCTTGATTCCATCCACCAGCAGAAAATAAGCATCTGCTCCCAGGGCACTGAAAGCGTCTGCCTCTTTGCCCTGGTACTTTTCTTCGAAGCGCTTGATGTATTCCTTGGCCCTGGGTGAAGTCGCTGCCTGCTTATGAAAATGACCCGTGAAATACATGTTTTCCACTGCGGCCCCGCCGATCTTGAGGAGGGCCTCCTCTTGCGCGCCGTCCCCCGTCAGGATGGGCACCTTGATTCCCAGGTCGCGAGCCTGCTTTGCGAGCAGAGCATCTTCAGTGTAATAATTGGGGGCATAGATGACATCAGGTTTCGCTGATTGGACCGCCGAAAGCTGTGCGGAAAAATCCTGATCGCCTGTCTGAATGTAGGTGGTTGACAAAACTTTTCCACCCTGCTTCACGAATTCCTTGACAAAAAAGTTGGCCAGACCGACGCAGTAGTCCTGGGCTATGTCGATGATCACCGCTACCGTCTGAGCCTTGAGCTCGTTTCTGGCAAAGCGGGCTGCCACCTCCCCCTGAAAGGGGTCGATAAAGCAGGCGCGAAATGCATACTGCTTGCCCTGATTGACAAGCGGATTGGTGGCTGTGGGACTGACGGTAGGAATCTTCGCGGCTTCGGAAATGGGATTGCCCGCCATGCTGTTTCCACTGATGGCTTCCCCAAGGACCCCCACTACCCTCTCTTTTTCAATGAGAAGCGTCATGGCATTGGCCGCCTCAATCTTGTCGCTCTTGGTGTCAACCAGGATCGTCTCGATCTTCTTGCCCAACACTTCTGGTTCCATCTCCCTGGCTATCTGGATTCCTTTCCACTCCGACTCGCCATACGCGGCAACCGCCCCGGTCATGGGAAGATACGCCCCGATTTTGATGCTGTCCTGAGCAAGACCAGTACCTGTGGCACCAAACAGCAGCATGCTCAAAACTGTTGTCAGCGCAAAAAGCCTTTTGTGTCCCATCTCTGCCTCCTTAGAAGCTATGGAAATAATCCAACTCATTTCATGGACAACACAACCTCCGTCTGTCTATGCAGTGTCTACATTCCGGCATATTTGCTGTCAACAAAAACCTACTCGGATAGGGCACTTCTCGTTATTTTAGTTCTGCTGCATTGCATCCATGCACCAGTTTTGCTATATGAAGCGGATCCTCTGGTTGAGGATTCCTCCAGAATCGCCACCGATAAGCCTTTTTGGTGAGTTTTCCCTGGCAGAGGATGCAGAAATTGCATCAAGTCCTCGTGAAATGAGGCACAGGATTTTTCCGTTATGCCCAACGCTTTCCTCACCGGCGCCACCGGCTTCATCGGATATCATGTTGGACAGCAGCTCCTAAAGGCTGGCTGGTCTATCAGGGCCTTAAGAAGGAGCACGTCTTCCCATCCTTTCCTCAAGGACCTGGAGGTAGAGTGGTGCGTTGGCGATCTGAGAAATTACGATCAGGTCTCGAAAGCCATGAATAATTGTGAAGCTGTTTTCCACGTAGCTGCCGATTACCGTCTGTGGGCCAGGAATCCTTCTGAAATTTACGAAAGCAACGTGATAGGCACGGTCAACGTATTCCAGGCAGCCATAAAGCATCATGTGGACCGTGTCGTGTACACAAGCAGCGTAGGGGCACTGGGTTTGAACAAGGATGGGTCTCCTGCTGATGAAACAATACCGGTTAGCCTAAAAGACATGGTTGGTCATTACAAAAGGTCCAAATATCTGGCTGAGCGCGAGGCCGAAAGGTTCCTTAAAATGGGCCTTCCCATTGTCATGGTACATCCCAGCACTCCGGTCGGCCCGGGAGATCACAAACCGACACCCACGGGCAAGATTCTTGTCGATTTTCTCAATGGCCGTATGCCGGCCTACTTGAACACGGGTCTGAATCTTATCGACGTGAGAGATGTGGCGGCAGGTCATTTGCTTGCTTTTCAGGCCGGGCGTGTAGGCGAGAAATACATTCTGGGAAATCGAAATTTGACCCTCGCCGAGCTCTTCAGGGACCTTCAAGGGATTTCCGGAATCAAAGCCCCTGCCATTCGCCTCCCGTACACGCCGGTGCTATGCATCGCTTATCTTTGCCGGGCAGCCTCCGATCTGATTGGCGCGGAGCCATTGATACCCCTGGAAGGAGTCAGGATGGCCCGGCATTACATGTTTTTTGATGCAAGCAAGGCAGTGAGGGAACTGGGGCTTCCCCAAACCCCTCTGGAGAAAGCTCTCCGGGACGCTGTCACCTGGTTTGTCGAGAATGGCTATGTGAAAGACAAGTCTCTGAGCCTTCACCAGATACCTGCTTCCTGGCCGCTTGATACAGCCGGGGAAAAGGACGGTCGAGATTTGACTCCGTGCGATGCATTCTCCCCCGAACAGAGGGGGTAACCGCTGATTGATCAGAAAGGACTCCATGCGCTTCCCCGTCAGCCTCTATTCATCCATGACACGCTACCTCCTCAGCATGAGACTCAGGGGGATCGAACGATACCCCCTCGTACTCATGCTGGAGCCCACTCATCGCTGCAATCTCACATGTGCGGGGTGCGGAAGGATTCGCGAATACCAGAGCACCTTGAACAAAGAGATGAGCCTGCAGGAATGCATACACTCCGTCGATGAGGCCGGAGCCCCAGTTGTGACCATTACCGGCGGAGAACCCCTCCTGTACACCCACGCTCCCGCCCTTGTGGAAGCACTTCTCAAACGCCGAAAGCACATTTATTTCTGCACCAACGGACTCCTCCTGGAAGAATCAGTACATAAATTCCGGCCCGACCCTCGCTTCACATGGAATGTCCATTTCGACGGAACACCGGTCGTCCATGACCAGATTATCGGTAAACCGGGCGGCTTCCAGAAAGCCGCCGCAGGTATGCGGGCCGCCAAGGCACTAGGATTCCGCGTCAGCACCAATACGACCGTCTATCGAGAAACGGAAGTCTCGGATCTCGAATCGCTCTTTGTCCAACTCACCGATTTAGGTGTCGATGGGATCCTTGTCGCACCGGGATTCAGTTACGAGGACGTCACAGGGGAGGTATTCCTCACAAAAAAAGAAATTTTGGAGAAGTTCAGGCATATCCGAACATGGCAAGATCGTTTTCCCATGATCAGCAATCCCATCTATCTTGATTTCCTTTGCGGGGATCGGCATTTCCTGTGTACACCTTGGGGAAACCCCACGCGCAATCCTCAGGGTTGGAAATCCCCCTGTTACCTCATTACGGATACACACTATCCCACCTATGCCCAACTCATGAAGGACACAAACTGGGACTATTATGTCTCGGGACGCGACCCCCGATGTGAACAGTGCATGGTGCACTGCGGGTACGAACCGACCGTCGTGCGACAGATGAACGGTTCCGATGTCCTTCGCATGATTCGGTGGAATCTCCGTGTCCGGTAGCCTTCTCCTCCTTCTAGGGACAGTATTCCTGCGTCCCTATGTCTTTGTCTTCCTTCTTGTCTACCTGATAGCTGCTTCGGCTCACATTGGTCCGCGCACGACCGCTGTTTACCTTTTCCTCGGCTATGTCCTGGCCTGGATTTCCGAATACTCCTCCATCCACTGGGGATTCCCCTATGGGGATTACTACTATATCCCCGAGACAATGGACAGGGAACTATGGGTCTTTGGTGTCCCTTTTATGGATTCGCTCTCATATGTATTTCTCTCTTACTGCAGCTATTCCATGGCCATCTTCCTTCTCAGTCCCATCCTGGCTGTACGTGGACATGTCCTGATTCTGGAGACCCGGGCGTTGCGGCGCTCGTTAGAGACATTGGTCCTTGGTGCCTTCCTTTTTGTCCTTCTGGACATCATTATCGATCCCGTGGCACTCCAGGGGCATCGGTGGTTTCTTGGAAAGATTTATGGATATCGTGTACCCGGTCTGTACTTCGGTATCCCCATGAGCAATTTTGGAGGATGGCTCCTGGTAGGCTTCGTACTCATAGGCGCTCTTCAATGGCTTGATCGGTTCAAATGGCTGCAGCCAAAAAGATTCAGCATCTTCAATCAATTACCAGGCATTCCTTTTCTTGGCCCCATCCTCTATCTCTCCATTCTGGTCTTCAATCTTATCGTTACATTCTGGATCGGAGAGACACTCCTGGGAATGGTCGGCTGTCTCATCCTCTTCTACCCACTTCTCCTGGGGATTCTTATGACCCGTTACAAGTTCCGCAACCCGACACCGGGGGCTGTTGAGAAACATTTCCACGACTTTCCCGTGCTTCAGAAGGACCTCCGGACACGCTGAGTTTCAGGCCAATCCCCCTTCGACTGAGTCATTTCCACGATCCAGGAACAGGGAAGGCTCACGAATGCTTTCATTAGCCTTCCGAGATTCCGCCCGGCCACACGAGAGCGTACCCATGAGAGAAGAAACGAACGAATACTGGAGGGTTTATCCTTGATGTTCCGTACAACTCTTGGGATTCTGACATGCCCCTTCTCGTCGCAGATGTCTTCAACCTGAAAACCAAGCTCGTGATGGTATGCATCGCTGATTGACCGGAAGCAGAAGAATGGAAGTCTGTATTCGTTGGCGAACCTTGCTGAAAAATAGGTCTCCATGTCCACCACAGTCGGGACAGTCTTCAGATGCTCAGGAAACAGGCTCTTGGATTCCTGACGCAGGGTCGTGATAATCCGGGACAGACCTGCATTGTTCGAATCACAAAAGGCCAGAACCGTCGCATGGGGCACGATGGTGTAATACACGCTCACAAGCTCCAGGGATTGTGTGTCGAGGTAGTGGAAATCGCGGCCAAAGAAGCACTGCCCCACACGCATCGATTCGTGGAGAGCTCCGGCAAAACCAAAGGAAACCAGGAGATCAAACGGCCACGACCAATACGCCCAATTCAAAGCCGTTTCAACCATTTCTTTCCCCATCCCCGTCTCCACCAGCAATAACTCCCTGTCACCGCAGGGGTGCGAAAAAGCTCGAAACGGTTTCCGACAGAGAAGACTCCATGGTTCAAGTCCCCTCTTGAAGGCATGCAACTCCCACGGCAAGGCGGCGAAAAGTCCGATGCGCACTTTTTTCATGCATCACCCATATGACTTGGCATTCCTTTCCTTCTT
>JAAYUJ010000668.1 GCA_012517775.1 Deltaproteobacteria bacterium | reverse complement strand
GGCTGACTCAGATTCAGTCCTTTGTATTCATGGATGATGCGCTCAACAATTCTCCCGTCTTCTTCCATGATGCAGGCGTCATAGAGAGTGGACACGAGAAGGATCTCGCGCACCTTCTTCTGCATCAGCTCAAAGAAGATTTTGAAACGATCGACTGCATCGTCGTTTCCGAATTCGGGATGGGAACGCGCCAAGTCAAACCCTCATGCCTGCAAGTGATTGGAAATCTCAGAATCCAGAGAGATCAGCGTCATGCCTGTCGCTTTTCATGATGGCAACTTCTCAATAAGTAGGTCGGGATTCCAATCCCGACAACCTTTGCACCAAGGTGTCGGGTATGGAAACCCGACCTACAAAGTTGTCGATACCTGAACTTATTGAGAAGTTGCTCATGATGTATCACAGGTGCGACAGCAGTTACAGTATTGAGTGGCCCGTTGTCAGCAACACTCCTGTCGTGTTGTTCAGACCGGCACTGATTCATCGTGGAAGATGACGGACGAAGGATTTCATCGAGGCCGCATTGACAGGCGGCAGACCTTTGGTAGAATTTTCCGGGCATGGGCAGGGAGACTGCCCGATGCAACGCGAAAAGATCATGAATTGAACAGCCACGAAAGGAATCCTGCTCTCGTGACGATGAATTCCAAGAAGCCACTTGTCAGAGTGATCCCCCCTGAAGATGCCGATCACAAAGGGATCATCAACTTTTTCTTCGAATTGGGGATGCTCAAGAAGACACCCAGAAGCGGATACCAGTTCCTCGGGTCCGGCAAGGAGTCCGTGGCGGACCACTCTTATCGGGTTACCATGATCGGGTACTCGCTGGCCAGGCTTTCCGGGATTGCGGATCCGTTCAAGGTTGTCTGCCTTTGCCTCTTTCACGATGTGGCCGAGGCACGTACCGGCGATCTCAATTATGTCAACAAACAATACGTCAGAGCATACGAAAGAGAGGCCATAGAGGATTTGGCCGGTACCCTTCCTTTTGGTGATGATTTCAGGGAATTGATGCGGGAATATCGTGCTGCGGAGACACTGGAGGCGAAACTGGCACACGATGCCGATCAGCTGGATCTCATTCTCGAATTGAAAGAGCAAAGCGACTTGGGAAACACCTATGCCGTCAAGTGGATTCACCACGCCCTGAAAAGACTTGAGACGAATTTGGGAAAAGAGATTGCCGCGGAAATCCTGGAAACCGACTTCACTGACTGGTGGTTCGAAGGGCACGACCACTGGTGGAATCGTCAGGATGGCTGATCTTTTTTCCGCCTGTCCGCCAATGACACGACTTTTCCCCTCTCTGTTTGTTCGCTGGGCTTTGAGGTAGATTTGGCGGTCTCAGGAGCCGGTCCCCCGGGCAGTTCCACGTCGCTCTCCAACGACTCCTCCTCCGGGGTGACAACCTTCACTACTCTGACCGGTCTCCCCCCCATGGTGAACTCATCCCCATTGATGTAGACTTCTCGAAGAATCCAGGTGATGATGAGCAAAGGGATCTGGAGGACCAGCATCTTCACCTGGTACCATCCCGGCTTCACATCGGCGTTGATCGCCTCGACTCGCGCAAAGAACGCCGGATTATTGTCCATGTAAACCAGTACGACGTCGCCCTCTTGAGTCATATGAGTGTACCTTTTCTGGGCAAGGTTGTCATCCCACCCCGGTCTGCGGTGCCATGCCCCCGATGCCGTCGGCGGCCCTGATGTGTCCGGGCCGAGACTTTGATCCGCTATCTGCGACCTCCATAGTCGTTGGGACCCAGCACATAGGAATCATCGATCCTCCCGGTGACAACCGTAAGCGAGGTCAGTTTCGGAACGGTGAATTCAAAGACCAGTTCCAGAAGGAGGGTCACAATCCTGAATGTGACCCCCCAAAGGAGTTCCACATGTTTCCCCTGGACAAATCGGAAGCATGGGAAATCGTCGGGCTTGCCGTTGAAACGCCACTGCATATGGGGAGGCACCTCCAGCCGGTATCGCACATAGTGTTCCGGCTTGAGCAGTTCCCTGATCGGCAGCATGACGATGCGCTCAACTTCCCAGCTGGTGATGAAATGTCTCTGCCATGAAACCCACGCCACCATTGGATGGATAACACGACGAAAGAGAAGCAGGCATTGGGAAGGCAAAGGGCCGAGAAACCGCGTGAAAAAAGGATTGAGTCGCATCTCCTCCCAGCTTTCCCGCAGTCCGGTGGCCAGAAGCCGGGACACCAGCCTGGCCTCCCCGGGCAGACACTGACGCAATGTGTGCCAATGATTCCATCGGGTCAGAGGAGAGCCCGGAAGGGTGAGCAACCGGGCAATGAGGGGGTCCAGCCGTGAGTTGGCAGTACCGCCCGGACAGCAAAGGTCTCCACCCTGCCGGACGCTCATGGACCGTTTGTTCAGGATGAAGCAGACCTCGGGCAACCCGGCATTTTGTGCTGGCTGCATTCCAAGGAGCAGCATCACCGAGGAGGACTTCACCCGGTCACAGGGACTGTTTTCATAAAGGGACTCGCATCCGCATTTTCTGCAGAGCACCTCATCGATTCGGGCCTGCAGCCTATCCGGATTCCTCAGGAGGTAAGCATTCAATGGGCTGTTTTCGTCATGAGTTGCCATTGGCGCCACTTCTCATCCAACCGCTTTTCTGAAATGCGATAGAGCGTTTTGATTTCCGGTGCAAACACACTAATCTTAAATTCCTCGATCATCCAGCGGAATTCTTCCAGGAAGACAATCTCTTCCTTCTCACACCCTTTTTCAATTTCCTTCATGATATGGTCCCAGCGTTCCTGATGCACATCCACCTGCCTGGATTTCAGCACGTCCTTCTCTGGAGCGGCGTATGCTCGTTCAGCTCGTACCTTCAGTGCCTTGAGGTAACGGGGCAACTGCTGGATACGGGAACGCCGATACCGTTGCAAAAAGTCATGCGGTGCCAGAATTTCCAATTCACGGTCAATCATCGCGATGCGCTCGGCCATGCTCCGGTTCTTCAGCGCCGCTTTCCGAAACCGGGCAAGTGTTTCCCGGGTGGCTTCCCTGGCTTCCAGGACCCTGAACACTTCTTCCAGAATTTCCTGACTGACGGCATACAGGCGGCCGAGCAGGGATTCCACTGTTTCCTGAAATTTTGATCGATCCGGCCACTGAGGATCTGCCAAATCGAAGAGCTCCCGTTTGATGTAAATCTGAAGAAGTGTGCCGGCGTCATGGCAGGTACCCATGAAGAAAACCATGGATGCCATGTTTTCCGGGAAGACCCAGCTCCGGCTCACTTGCCTCAGTTCACTCCCCAGAGCGAACTCATAGAACAGCATCAGTCCAGCCCTCGTGGCAAGCATGGCCGATTCCGGGTCACTGAAGAGCCGAACCGCCACCCCTCTGCTCTCCGCTGAAAGACCAAGCCAGGCGCAGCGCCTCATTCCAAAGGAATCAGTTCCAAGATCGACCTGCCTGGGTAGGTCTCCGAAGTCCCAGGATTTCGATCCCTCTCTTTCCCACGATTTCTGTGCTTTTTTCCATATGTCATCCTCATAGCGCCGGGATGCCAGCGATCTGAGCTCCTCGAATTTTCGGCCGCACCCCAGGATGTTTCCTTCAGGACCTATTATCTCGAATCGCATCTGAAGGTGGAGCGGAATCTCGATCTTTTCCCATGCTTCCCTGGGCACTCCGGCTCCTGTCAATTCTTGAACGATTTGACTCATCCGATGATACAGGCTCCCCTCCCTGAAGAAGAGCTGAGACGTGATCTTCTGAGTACTTTCGCTCAAGGGCACCAGTTGCCTGCGGATGCTCTTGGGAAGGCCCCGCAGGAGGGCCGTCACCTTTTCGGGGAGCAGGCCGGGAACCAGCCACTCAAAAGGAGTTTCATGAAGCATGGGAAGCGCATGGACGGGAATGCTGACCGTGACCCCGTCTTCCTCCGCACCCGGCTGGAAGGTGTACCGGAGAGGCAGTTTGAGTTCCCCGCAGTCGAGGGAGTCTGGAAACAGGGCTAGCTCCTCCGGATCCGGAGAAGACCTGAGAAGGTCCTCCTCTTTCATCCTGAGGGCGGAATCCCCCCCTTGATCCCTGATGAACCGGTCGAGGGACCTCACGTCGGAAAAGGACGGCAGTCGGCTGTCATAGAAGCGATAGACTGTCTCCTCGTCCACCATGAGATCCCTGCGTCTTGTTCGGCTCTCCAATTCCTCGATCTGTCTGATCAGTCCACGATTATGTTCCAGAAAACCGTACCGGTCGGGAAGTTCTCCCTCCACCAGCGCGGACCTGATAAAAATCTCCCGTGCTTCATCCGGCCGGATTCGATCGTAGGCAACCCGACGCCGATCGGTGACCGTAAGCCCATAAAGAGTCACCCGCTCAAAGGCGACCACCTGTCCGCGCTTCTTTTCCCAGTGAGGTTCAGAGTAGGAATAGCGGCAGAGATGTCCGCCGATGAATTCCAGCCATTCCGGTTCCACGCCGGCTGCGACGCGCGCATACAGACGGGAGGTCTGAACCAGTTCCGCTGCGACAATCCATGCCCCGCCATGATTGAAGAGTCCCGAACCTGGAAACAGCATGACCAACCGGTTTCTGGCAGCCATGTAGATGTTCTTTTCCTTGCGGAGGGCAATGTGGCTGAGGTACCCGCTCAGCACTGCCCTGTGAATGCTTTCATAACTCGCGGGAGTGGTGTTCGGATGGAAACCTCCGAATTCATCCAGGATACTCAGAATTTCTTCGTAGATGTCTCTCCATTCCAGCATTCGCCGATAAGAGAGAAAATGCTCCCTGCAGAATTTTCGCATGCTGCTCCGGCTGGGCAGTTGAGGAATGATGTCGAGAGGTGCCAATTCCCCGTCCGTGTTGGAGACTGTCTGAAGAGCGGCTCTTCCCTTTTCTGGAGCCTCTGAGCATGCCCCTCCCATTGACTCCTCACCGGAGAGAGTCCTGCCCCCTCCCTCTCCTGCCTTCTCAGTCTCCCGGGGCATACCCTGCAGAGACCTCTGAGGCGATTCGGGCGCAGTAACACCCGACAGGGACTGTCTGCGCCAGCAGGCATGCCAGATCTTCAAGAGAGTCACAAAATCCGACCGGGTATCGCGAAAAACAGCGTGAACCTGGTCCGCGCGGGCTTCGTGCTCGATGGGCCTCTCCCTCGGATCCTGAATGCTCAGCGCTGCAGCGAGAATCACCATTTCGAGAAGGCAGTTCTCTTTACGCGCCTCCAAGAGCATCCTTGCCAGCCTGGGATCCAGGGGAAGTCTTGCCATCATTTGCCCAATGGGTGTGAGC
>JAAYUJ010000667.1 GCA_012517775.1 Deltaproteobacteria bacterium | reverse complement strand
TGATCAGGAATTCAAAATCGCGGGTCACCCGGGAATTCGATTCTCCCCAGGGGAGCGACGGTTGGAGCACGCCATGCTGGGAACAGCGCACCAGAGGAGATCTTGCGCTCAGATAGGTATGTCTATTACAGGTATCCAGATGACGCCACGTCTGCAAAGGTGAAACGGCGCACATGGGGCAGGAACGACTGCAGACGGGACACGGAAACGTTGCCCCGTCCATGGTGTCCAGATGCACCTCCACTCGACGGAGTGCCTCCCGCAGAACCACGTCCTTCACAAACCAGGGAGGCTGAAGATCAAGCAGTTCCTGATACAGGAGGGAAATTTCGCTCATGCCCTGTTATCTTCCGGGACTCTCTTGCCGCCGGTTCAATGATACTCGTGTGTCCCAATCACCACCGGAATTCCTGTTTTTGTTTGTAAAAGCTTGGCCATTTCCTCGGCGGAAGAGTAAGGGCACCCCGGTTTCGCATTTGCCAGGCAAGAGCTGAGGTGGATTACATCGGGTTTGATTTCCGAGAGCTTTGCGCCCATGCCGACTGTCGTGACCATCGCACGACCCGGGCACTCACATTTGACAAATCCCGTGACCTGCACCGGTTCGTCAAACTTGCCTTCCCCGAGTGCTGCCGCTTTCAGGCATCGCCATTCGCCAGGACAGCCATAGCCGCTATCCATGTAAGCACCACATCCGACTACGGTCACTTTCTTCATGGGACTACCTCCTTGTGTTTGTGAGTAAGGTGGATGGCTTCCCACAGGGCATGGGCAAACAATCAACCTTTTCGCCGATGGCAACCGGTTGACTCTGACTCAGCCACTGCGGTGAAACCTGCGGTTCCTTCACGAGCCCAATGAAAGGTGGCTCGATCCATCTTTTCACAAAAGGCAGGCTGGATCAAACCCTTTTGCCGGCGTGACATTCACTGGATTCGTTGTCCCTTCATGCCGTGGAACGTATGCGTGATTTCTGAACCGCCCATATGGTGAGCAAGGGCAGGATCAGCCCAAGAAGAGTCACAGTGACGAGCAGCATGCCGAGCTGACTGTAGTCGGCCGGTACCTTGACGGCCCCGGTACCGGCATCCAGTACCTGACGGCTCACGACGTACAACTGGTTCAGGTACTTGGTCCCGAGGCTCGCCATGGAAAGGGCGAGATTGGTGAAGGATGCCATGACGGCGAAAAACGTGGCCTTGAGATGAGGCGGCGCGCTCTGGGCAATCCAGGCAAGCATGGGAATCATGGCCACCTGTCCCAGGGGGGATTCGAGGGCGGTATCCACCAGAGCGATGAAGCGGGCATCCACCACGCCGCCTGTGAGAGCGGAGGTCCAGTGGTGGAGGCCGTAATAGAGGCCGATGATGGGGAGGGACAGCACCGTCCCGGCAATGGTCAGAAAGCCCACCACATAGGCGATGGACCTCTGCGCCATGAAGCGGCGGAAAACGAACATTCCGAAGAGGGCAAACGTGCTGCTGATGAGGGAGAGATTGGAGATGAACTGCTGGTCGAAGCCGAGCTGGTCAATTTCCCACCAGGTTGATCCGGCACCCGGTCCCGGCAGGGCGCGGAACACGAAGATGATGACGGCTGTCCCCACTAGACTGCGTCGGTCCACCGGGTTCAGTTCCCTCAGGAGCCTGCTCATGAGGAAGATCACGATCCCCATGGACCCGGCAAAAACGATCTCCTGGTCAAAGGGGATGGTCCCGAGCCCCATGGCCAGTGTGAAGACGACAAACGCCAGGCTTCCTCCCAGGACCCACCAGTTGGGGTGTGTCTTCTCACCGTGGATGTTGAGCATTTCCGCGATGCGCTCTTCGGGGAAGCCCAGCCGCCGCAGCCTCTTGATGCGCACCTTCCTGAGGAACCACGCGATAACGACTCCCAGCACAGAGATCAGGGGAATGATCAGGGCCATTCTATAAATGTCAAGGTATATCGTAATCTTATCGGCTTCGGACATTCCGGCCACGCCGCTGAACATGAAGATATTCACCAACGAGACCAGGATCCCCCCACCCACGATGGCTGCGCGTCCAAGTGTTTGCATCGTGGTGTGCATGAGCTTGATGACTGCCGGATCATTAGGGATGCCTTTGTCATCCACAACGGGTACCGCTTCCACGGTCATGGCATCGGCAACGACGTCCTGGACCACATATCCGAGAGGAGCCAGCAGAACACCGAGCACGTACCAGGCTTCGACGCTCATATAGCGGGTCATCAGGGGATTACGCCCGATGAGACCCAGCATGATGACGAAGCCCATACCGATGAGCCCCGCTCCCAGGAAGACGAAGAACGACTTCCACCGCCACAGGAGGTCTACAAGGTGGCCTACGGGCATCTTGAGAGTCCATGGAATTCCGGCCCAGAAAGCTAGAGCTGCCAGGAATTCGGCGGAAAAGCCCAGATAATCCTTGACGAAGAAGGTCCCCACTATAGC
>JAAYUJ010000112.1 GCA_012517775.1 Deltaproteobacteria bacterium | reverse complement strand
TCGGGTGTGAAGTCAGGCGGATGAATGACTCGAGCGATGAAGAGAGTCGGAGATTCGCCGAGGAACGGCTCAAGCCGGGGATGGGACGGCAGGCAGGGGGCTGAGGAGCGCGCCGCCAGCAAGCCCAGGCTCAAGAACAGAGTCAGCGGCAGAATGAAGCGGCGCAAACGGTCGTTTGCCGCAAACGCCAGTGAGAAATGGACGATAAGGAGAATCGCCACGGCAACAAGAGGAACGGCATCAGGGCAGCGGTGGAAAGCCGGAGTCCCAAGACCGATTCCCAGCACAAAGGCCAGGGTGAGATAGAAGATGGGCCGGGGCAGCGGGGAGGCCGGCCCCGTTGAAAGGGAGTCGTTGTTCTCCCAGCTTTTCTCCTTTGATGGAACAGGGTCGTTGTCTTCCATCATGAATATCCCTGCTGCTTGAAACTTTATCCAGATCCTTCACAATTCCTCAATAAGTTCAGGTAACGACAGCTTTGCAGGTCGGGTTTCCATGCCCTGCACCCTGGCGGAAAAGCTGTCGGGATTCGAATCCGGACCTGCTTATCGAGCAAGCAAGATTCTTCGTGTTCTTGGTGCCCTTCCCGGTGAAAAACCGTGGTGAGAAAAGCGCTGCTGAAACAGGGACCGATTTGAACCGACACAATCTGGTCAACCCCGTCGGCTATTCCCTCACCCTCCATATTCGAGCCCCTACGGCGGCCAGTTTCTTTTCGATGGCCTCGTAACCACGGTCGAGATGGTAGATGCGGCTGATTTCGGTTGTGCCCTCCGCTGCGAGCCCTGCCAGAACGAGGGAGGCTGATGCCCGAAGGTCCGTCGCCATGACGGGAGCCCCCGAAAGCTTGCCGACACCCTTTACCACAGCCGTCCTGCCTTCCAGTTCGATATCGGCTCCCATGCGCTTGAGCTCCAGAACATGCATGAACCGATTCTCGAAGATTTGCTCGACGATCACACTCGTCGCGTTTCCAAGAGCCATGAGGGACATGAACTGGGCCTGCATGTCCGTCGGAAAACCGGGGAAGGGGCGGGTCTTGACCCCAACACTGAGGATTTCTCCATTTCCCCGGACTTCAACCGTATCATCCCGGCTTTCGATGAGCAAACCAGCCGCAAGAAGCTTTTCGGTCACGGCACCGAGGTGCTCCGGTCGACAGCGGGTGAGTTTGAGATGTCCATTGGTGATTCCGGCTGCGACCATATAGGTTGCCGCCTCGATGCGATCGGGTATCACGGTGCACTGGCGCGGGGTCAGCTCGTCGGTTCCGTCTATCGTAATGGTGTCGGACCCTACCCCCTCGATCCGCGCCCCCATCCGGCAGAGGTACTCCGCAAGGGCTGCAACCTCTGGTTCCCTGGCTGCATTGTGCAGAGTTGTTCGTCCCTGCGCGAGAGTTGCGGCCATCATGAGGTTCTCCGTGCCGGTCACCGTCACCTGATCGAAGAAGATGGAAGCCCCTTTCAGGCGATCCGCCCTGGCAATGACGTAACCATGCTCGAGCCGCACGTCGGCACCCATTTGCTCGAGCCCCTTAAGATGCAGGTTGATGGGGCGGGCCCCAATGGCACAGCCTCCCGGCAAAGAAACCCTCGCCTCCCGATGCCTCGCCACCAGAGGACCGAGAACCAGCACGGATGCACGCATGGTTTTCACAAGCTCATAGGGGGCTTCAAAAGTGTGGATGTCATGCGTATCAATGACGCGGGGTTCCTGTTCGTCAGAGGAGGCTCCCATGTGGCCGAGCAGCCTCTGCATGGTGCGAATGTCCCGAAGAACGGGGATGTTTGAAAAGGTGTGTCTGCCAGGGGCCAAAAGAGATGCAGCCATGAGAGGAAGCGCAGCATTCTTGGCTCCGCTGATTGGGACTTCACCAGACAGGGGTCTGCCCCCTTCGATGAGGAGCTTATCCATTACTCAATCCACCTTTCGCTTTTCCTGGCCTGAAGGATTCTGAGAATTCCCGAATAATCCCGCAAGAAATGGTGTTCTTCAAAGGCCGGGTTTTCAGATATCTCTCTTTCCAGTAATTCCGCCTGACC
>JAAYUJ010000666.1 GCA_012517775.1 Deltaproteobacteria bacterium | reverse complement strand
CCTTCCCGCTCTTGAAACCATGCGGCAATATGCGGAAGAGCGTTTGGCTGCAATTTCAAATGCGGCGATAGAATCGATTAAAACAGGAACTGACTGAAGGGTGCGATGTTAGCCAGTATTCTACGTATGGGCAGGTAATCCATGGTCTTTCCAAGTGGTTCTCCCCTATCTGATTTTTATTCAACAAGGACTAAAGATCATGGTGCCTACAGTCAAACCTAACTCATAAGGAGTGACTTAACGATACAACCAAGCCATCCGATATTCGGTCGGACGCCAGGAGGCAAATATTTGTTGAAAAGGAGGCTTATATGAGCGATTTTGAACTCGAAAGCTGGTTCGACCCTAATGGTTATTATGAGGGAAAACCTCTTAAATATCCTGAGGGATGGTTAGTTGCACAGATCTATTTCCCAACTAATGTCTCAACGCTCGGCAACCCGGACAAGAAAGTGCTTGACATGCTTTACTCCGTATACGCTCCTGTCTTGCTGGGTGCCAAAAGAGAGATATTCAAGCTTGTTGGTTATGCGGATCACCGACATACCCCCCAATACAATCTCAACCTAGGAAAGTCAAGGGCGCTTTCGGTTAAACAATACCTTGACAACCGATTTCACACATTTCGCAGTTATGCAAGCATCGCTGAGAGCCGAGGGGAAAGATATGCCACCAAGTATACCCAAATTGATGTCCTAGCAGGCGATCGTCGTGTGGATGTCTTTGCTCCATGCAGGATTCAGTCCTCGGTGCGGCTTCCACCCCAGACTATTACTGGAAAGTATGCTGGCCCTCTTTCAACTAGGTTCAGGTTTCGAATGTTAGCAGGAGGAGGGGCCGGCAAGTTTATCATTGGCGCCCAAGCCTTTAGTATTGAGGTTTCGAACGCTCGCACCAACAAGTCAGCAATGTACACCTACACCGGCTTAGGTCCTGGTATAGGCATCAGTATCAATAGACCCACAGGATGGGAGGAAAAAGAAGTTAAGGATGTCAACGGTAATACCGTGTGGCTGGATGTGGAGGATTTTGAAGGACCGGGGAAGGTGGCTAGTGCCGGTGTTGGAGCTAGCGGAAGCATCTTTATTTTTGAGGGTCCAAAAGAGAGGGGTAGGTCCAAGGATGCTGTATTTGTAGGTTTCACTGGTGTGGACATAGTAGTGGGAGTGGGAGTCGATGTTAAAGGCCACTGGCACAGGAGGTGACGCTGGAGACTTGTGGTATATTAAGCTCTTGCACATTTGAGCAACGGAGTTCTCATGGTGGGTTTCGCCTCGCCCTCTCACGCGTCAGGACCAACAATGTGCTGATCCATTAGGGTTGAGTCAAGGCAAGTGCTTGCCATCGTTTGACAGAACAGCAAGAGCAGAGTAATGGATCTGAATGAGAGTGAATTTTTTCGATATTGCTGGCTCAGTAGCTGTCCTCTTCTCCTTTTCCTATCCCCCCTCGATCCTCGTGGCTTTCAAGCCTGGCACGGTAGAAGCCGTGCGCCTCACGGGACTACACAGGTTGTATCGTGCTGCAGGATGGGACGCGACAAAGAAGGAGAGGCAAACTCATATATGGCTGCTGAAGTACGGATGAGATGACTTTGAACAAGCAGCGACCCCGGAGGTGTCCATGTCCACCACAACCAGTTTGGTCGACATCGATGTCGTCGGCGATTTTCCTGTGGATTTCGATAAGACAATAGCCGCTTTTCGTCGTCTGCTGCCAAACGCAATTGTCGCCGCAACCGTGGAGGATATGGTGGAGAAGATCCTCAGGCGTTTGCGTGACGGTCTCCCGGAACCGGCATTGAGATTCAAGCTGAAACGTTTGCGGATTTTCGGCCACAGCAATGGCAATTACATAGCTCTCAGTCGCTTCGTGGAAGCTCCTGCCGGCAAGTTCTACAGGAATCCAGGCGACCTCACTCCATCATGCAGAAAACGAGCCCTGAGCGCCGATATTCTCGGTTTGGGAGCTGACGAGAAGTTCTACTACGGCGGCAATGAGAACGAATTGAGAAAGCTTGCGGGGAAGTTCACTGAACGAGGATGGGCCGAACTCCACGCGTGTTACCTCGCTCCCGGCTTCAGTGGCGATTTGTCGCAAAGCAAGATCGGCCATGATCGTTACGGCCTTTACCTCATGAAGGCGCTGGCACGCCTGTGGCGTGTCGTGGTCCTGGCTGGCTCGGACAAGCAGAATCCAACGCCAGGCCTCGAAGGCGAGGTCTTTATCGTGCATCCCGACGGCCGGGTGGTACGGAAGCCACCTCCTGCACTCCGAAAGGCCGCAGTCCCCCATGATCGCCCGTCCGGCATTGCGGCAACCGCTGCCTTCAGGGCTTCGAGTAAACCGGGAGAACGCAGCTGCATGTCGGGGCATGACCCTCGGCCGTCGGGCACAGGATGACGAAATCAATCGCCGGCTTCATTGTGCGCTACTGTGAGATCAACAGCAAACTGAGGCGAGGAGACCGAGTCTACAGAGGATCGCCTATCGGCGAAGTCGCCAAGCAGAACCTTTCTATGCTGCATATAGAAATGTACCGGGGTATTG
>JAAYUJ010000111.1 GCA_012517775.1 Deltaproteobacteria bacterium | reverse complement strand
CTTGTTGGAGAATCGAGTCAGAACGACTCAATGGCCTTAGCCTCTTGTGTCAAAAGGATACATAAGATACAGAGGGGGAAGAGCAGTCAGTATCAGGGTAGTCTATAATCCTTCATCTTTCGGTAGAGTGTCTTGCGGCCGATGCCGAGAATGTCGGCAGCACGTGAACGGTTTCCTCCCGTGAGATCGAGGACTTTGCCGATATGTCTCTTCTCCAGTTCTTCGAGGGTGAGGAGCGGACTGTCAGAAGTCGGGTCACGGCTCTGCTGAAGCACCATCTCGCGGGGCAAGTCTGCTGGAGTGATCATGCCGTTTTCACAAAGAATGACTCCCCTTTCGATGACGTTGCGCAATTCACGCACATTTCCAGGCCAGTCATAGGCGACAAGATATTCCATGGCGCCTTTTGACATCCGGCAGGCCGGTCGTCCTTCACCGAGGAGTCCGAGGAAGTACTCGACGAGCACCGGGATATCCTCTTTTCTCTCCCGCAGCGCCGGGATATGCACCGGGAAGATATTCAACCGGTGATAGAGTGCTTCGTGGAATTTGCCGGCTTTGATTTCGTCGGGAAGATTCCGATTGGTGGCGAAGAGAAAACGGATGTCCACCTTTCTTTCGTGTTTCTCCCCGACGCGACGGTATGTGCTGTTCTCGAGGAGTCTGAGAAAGGAAGCCTGGACCTCCAGTGGGAGCTCCCCGATTTCATCCATGAACAGGGTGCCCTGGTGTGCCAGGTCCAGCAATCCCTCCTTGGATTCGGCGGCACCGGTAAAAGCCCCTTTGGCATGGCCGAATAGTTCGCTTCGCATGAGCTCTTTCTGCAGTGTGCCGCAATTCTTGATGATGAGAGGCTGTTGCGAACGCCTGCTCTGAAAGTGGATTGCCCGGGCCACCACGTCTTTTCCTGAACCACTTTCCCCTGTGATGAGGACAGGAGCGTTGGTAGGGGCCACTTTCTCGATAAGGTACTGAATGTTTCGAATAGCCGAGGAGAGGCCGACAAACCTCGGTAGCGGCTGACAGCTCTGCGTGTGCCGCAGCAGTCGGTTTTCGCGTGCGAGGCAGGCACGTTGATAGGCCTTTTCGATGACCAGTTCGAGACGATCCAGAGTAAAGGGCTTGGTGATGTAATCGTAGGCCCCCATCTTCATCGCTTCTACTGCATTCTCGATGTTGCCGTGTCCAGTGATGAGAATGATCTCAACCCCTGGCATTATTTCGCGGAACTTCTCAAAGAGCTCAATTCCGCAACCGTCCGGCAAACGTATGTCGAGCACAATCACATCGAATTGCTGCTGACGCATCAAATCAAAGGCGCGGCTCGCGGTGTCGGCTGTCCGGACAACTCTTCGGGTATTGCTGAGCTCCTTTTCAGCCAAACGGCGTATCGATTCTTCATCATCCACTACGAGGATATTGATGCTGTCGAACACGGTCATGGGTGCTTCTCGCGAGGCAGGATCACATGGAAGGTGGAGCCGACTCCCTCGTGACTGCACACAAAGATTTCGCCATGGTGTTTGCGGACGATATTGTAGCAGGTGGAAAGCCCGATCCCAACCCCCTTGCCCACGGGTTTAGTTGTAAAGAACGGCTCAAAAAGCTTGTTCAGATGATGTGCGGGAATCCCGCACCCTGTGTCCTCCACGCTCAGGCACACCCGGTCCCCTTGGTTGACGAAGGTGCGCAGTGTAATGAAACCCTTTTCCTGAGTTGCATCAAACGCATTGAAGAGCAGGTTGAGGATCACTTGTTTCAATTGGGATTCATCTCCACGGACGCAGGGAAGACCAGAATCCAGGTCGAAGCGGATGAGATCCCTGACGTGATGCTTCAGGTGATTCTTGAGCAGCTTGATGGTGTCTCCAACCAGCTTGTTCAAACTCACCCTGGAGAACTCAGAAGAACCCTCTCGACTGAATGTAAGGAGACCCTGGACGATTTCCTGACATCTTCCGCATTCCTTAAGGATAATGGCCACGTATTCACTAAAGTCCTCCAGCAGTTCCCGGTTTGTATCTTCGGGCAAGCGGGGGATCCTCCTTTTGAGACCCTCGGCAAATCCCAGAATAGCAGTGAGGGGGTTGTTGATCTCGTGGGCGACGCCGGCAGCAAGAACGCCGACCGTTGCCATTCTCTCAGCCTGATGATACTTGGCCTGGTATTCCTTTTCGAGTGTGACGTCCCTTTTAAGGAGGAGAATGTGGCAGGGCTGTCCCCGCTCATTCTTCAAAGGCGATGCCGTGATTTCAAAATGGCGGTTCTTGCCGTCCACGGGATAAATGACGGTTTCCCGAAACACCTGATTGGTTTCGAATGCCTTGAGAGCGGGGCAGTCGCTGCAGGGTTTGTCTGCATGACGGAAGATTTCATGGCAGGTCTTCCCCTCAGGATGGGCTTCCTGATAAACATCATGAAAAGCACGGTTGACGGAGGAGATGCGGAGCCGCGGCGACAGCACTGCCATTATGTCGGTGATGCTGTCCAAAATGGCCTGTATGTGCCTCTGCTTGCGCGAAAGCTCCAGGTTGGTGGCATTGAGCTCCGCTATTTTCTCCTGGACTTCGCGAAAGAAGCCCAGTTTTGCATATTCGATCCCGATGAGATCTTCCACAGTGGGCTTCGGTTTCATTACCATGCCTCTTCGCAAATCTGGAGCAAGTCCTCCCATGTGGCCTGGCGGGGATTGGTCAGCAGGCAGGCATCATTGACGGCCATCCGGCACATATCCGGAAGTTTCGCATGTTCGTTGACAATGTCTCTAAGCCTTGTCTGGACTCCCATCGTATCGCAGAATTCCTCCAGCTTCTCAATGCCTCCGAGAGCGGTCGCCTGAGCTCCCCTTCGCTTCTTCCCCAGCAGGATTTCCCCTACCTGTGCCATCTTTTGTGCGCATGCGGGCAGGTTGAAACGCATGACCGGCGGGAGCAGAACCGGATGGACGAGTCCATGGAGGGTATCGAAGATGCCTCCGAGTGAATGGGCGATAGCATGTTCAACTCCCAGGCCGGCGTTGCTGAAGGCCATGCCGGCGGCAGTGCTGGCGGCGCTCAGTTGCTCGAGGCTATTCAGGTCGCGAGTCTCGGTGGCCCTTTTGAGGTTTTTCATAATCAACTGCATGGCCTTGAGGGATTGGATCTCGGTGAAGGGGGAAGCGATCGTTGAGACATAGGATTCGATGGCGTGACAGAGAGCGTCTATGGCTGCTGCCACGATGAGCTTCCGGCTTTTGGTCTGAAGCAGCAGAGGATCGATGATGGAGATATTGGGAACAAGAGTCCGGCTGATGATGGACATCTTGACCCGGCGCTCCACGTCCGTGATGATTGCAAACTGTGAGATGTCAGACCCGCTTCCCGCTGTGGAAGGAATGAATATCATGGGAGGCAACGGCTGGTGAATGCGATTGGCACCCTCGTAATCCTGAATTCTCCCGCCGTTGCTCGCGACCAGTGCGATCCCTTTAGCGGCATCCATGGGACTGCCGCCGCCCAAACCGATGATGACGTCTGCCTTGTGTCTGTGATAGAAGCCGACGCCTTTGTCGATCTGAAAATCCCGGGGATTGGATATGATGTCGCCGTAATAGATCCAATGGAGCTTTTCATGATCGAGAATTTCCACCACCCGATCCACCCAACCGGCCTCTTCAAGGCCCCTGTCGCTGACCAGCAGAACCTTTTCCGCTCCGAGCCTTCGCGCACAAAGCCCTGCATACTGTAAACTTCCTCGGCCGAAGATGATCTCCGGAATGGAGAATTTGCGCACTTCCATGTGACCCGCTTCTCCTGCAGGACTGACGATGGTTCGATGACATGGCACTTATCATAACAACCCCGGCCAGTAGATTGCAACGCCAGGGAACAGGGGGAGGGGGGAGAGGACACTGTTCCTCTCCCGTTGTGGTGTCGTCGGAAGGGGCCCTTACCAGTTGAAGACCTGATCGAGGTCTTCGTCTTTGACATCGAAAGTGACATTGTGAGGAGCGATCGCCTCGGTCTTAAAGAACCTTGGGAGGCGGTCGTGCTGAGCCGTGAATCCGGCCCGGGCGTTGAAGTTTCTCTCCATGGAGAGGATCTTTTTGCCCAGCGCCACTACGTCTTCTGCCGTCATGTTGAGGCCGTGGAAGGCATTGATCATATCGAGCATGGCCTGGAAAGTATCCGGCTGATCGAGGAGGGCGAAGGCGATGAAAAGACACATGCCCGTCGAGTCGATAGCTGCCGTGGCGATCTGCAGGTCGCGGGAAAGGGCGATTTGCCCCTCCGGCTTCAAAGGGTCCACACTGCCTCCCACTTTCAGGATATTCGCCGTTACGGCGTATCCCGCCGTGTGATCGGCTCCCATGGGAGAAGTGGCATAAGTGACCCCTATTCCCTGTACGGCGCGGGGATCGTAGGCGGGAAGGCCCTGCCCTTTGACGACTGGGACCCGTTCCACTCCAAAAACCTTCCCGGTAACCGCAGCCCCGTTTCCGAGAATCCGACCCAGGGGTGTCCCTTTTCCCACCTCCTCCATGAGCCGGATGGCCCCCTCGGCATCTCCGAACTTGATGAGACCCGCTTCCATGGCAACCCCTATGGTGACTCCCATCTCGATGGTGTCGAGACCGTAGTTGTCATCCATGAAATCCAGCTTTGCGATGGCGTCCAGGTCACAGATGCCGCAGTTGCCCCCGTGGGCCCAAACGGTTTCATACTCCGGTTGCTTGGTCAGGTAGTGGCCGTCCTTGTCGTAGTAGGTCCCCGAACAGCGAATGACGCAACCCCGGTGACAACCGTGGGTGGCGGAGCCTGCTCCTCCCCGCTGATTCTCGGTTTCCGCCTGCGTTTCCCCGCTGATCTGGTGAGCGCCGTCAAATCGGCCCTGTTTGAAATTGTAGGTGGGATATCCCCCGGCTTCATTGAGGATGTTGGTCAACACATTGGTGCCATAGGCAGGCAGCCCCTGGCCCGTTACGGGGTGTTTCCGCAATCCGTCCACGAAGCGTTTGTTCGCCTCCTTGAACTTTTCGGGGTCCGCGGCCGTGCGCATGCCCATGCCCTCGTCATCCAAGACAATGACCTTGATTCCCTTGGCACCCATGACGGCCCCCACTCCTCCCCGGCCTGCATGACGCGTGGGGCGAAGTTCCATGTCCGTAACCGCAATGGATGCTGCGCTCATCTTCATCTCACCCGCAGGCCCGATGGAGATACAGGCAATCTTGTTCCCGAACTCTTCCTTCATTCTCTCCACCAAATCATAGTTGGGGAGCTTCTTCAATGAGTTGTCGGGGGTGATTCTGACACCGTCCTTGTTGATAAAAACCTTGTATAGAGTGTCATCCCCCGGCTTTCCCTCGATCACGATGGCTGCGTAGCCAAGCCTTGCGAGTACCTGAGCTGCCTGACCTCCCGAGTTGGCCTCCTTAATCCCGCCGGTAAGGGGGCTTTTGGTCCCTATTGAAAGCCTGCCGGTCATGGCCCCGGCCGTCCCGCTCAGGAGGCCGGGAGCAATCACCAGCTTGTTTTCCCCTCCCAAAGGATGACAAAGGGGAGGCACCTCACCAGAGACGATCGCAGAGGTGAGTCCTCTGCCTCCCAATCCGGCATAATCTCCAATGGAGCTCGTCGTGGTTCGAGGCCCACCTGCAGCTCCCATATCAATTCGCAAAATCTTGTCCATTTGAATCCTCCTCTCTTATTGTTGGTTTTCGACTATGCCGTCGGTCGGCACAGAATAAAGTATCGCTTCTCATGCGGATCGGAAAAGAGAGAAGCATGGATGCAATGAAGGAGCTTGTTACGTTCATTAATTTCAAATCATATTTGGTATGGCTTGTAAATTTATCAATTCTGACATAACGATAGGCGGGTTCTGACTCCGCTTCTCCCGAGAGTGGGTCCAGGAGAGGAAGGGACTAGAAATGTTTCGGTCTGGAAAAAAATGTTTGATACCCTGACCTCAGGTGAATTAATAATGAGGTGGCTTAAACCCGTGCATGTTATCGGGGATTTCCCAGAGATGAACCTGCCTTCTTTCTTGCATTGTGTCGAAGAGGGAACGCTTCTTGACATCCACGTGCAGCCCAGAGCATCAAGGAACGAGATATCAGGGGTACGTGGAGCATGTCTTAAAGTCCGACTCACGGCACCTCCTGTTGAGGGGGAAGCCAACAGGGCTTGCATCAGGCTCTTGGCCAAGTTGCTCGGTATTTCCAGGTCAGATGTGGAGATTGTCCAGGGCCACGCATCACGGCAGAAAAGGCTCCTCATCAGGGGTCTCTCTCCCCGGGATGTCGAGATGCTGTTGAGAGAAAAGGGATCGCATCAGGAGAAAACCCGCTAATCTCTCAATACGCAACACGTTGAATACGAGTCGGTTGTATGTGGATGAGCCTGTTCCTGCGCCTGCCATTTCTTGAAAGGGGAACCGCTATTTCCAACAGGAGGAATTCATGCGAGAAGCAGTGATTGTGAGCGCTGTCAGAACGCCCATTGGGAATTTCAACGGATCATTGGGGGGAATTGAAGCAACGAGGCTCGGAGCTCTGGTCATCGAGGAATCTGTGAGCAGGGCGCGCATCAGGAAGGAAGATGTCGATGAGGTCATCATGGGGATGGTTCTCCCCTGCGGATATGGGCAGAACCCTGCCAAGCAGGCGGCGGTGAAAGCCGGGATGCCCTGGGAGGTGGAAGCCATAACCGTTAATAAGGTGTGCGGTTCAGGTCTCAAGTCGGTAATGCTTGCCGCCCAGGCGATCGCAACTGGTGACGCGGAAGTCGTCGTGGCGGGAGGGATGGAAAGCATGAGCTGTGCCCCATACTACCTCAGCAAGGCACGTTTTGGATATCGCATGGGGGATGGCACCTTGCAGGATCACATGGTCCATGACGGCTTATGGGATATCGTCAATGATTTTCACATGGGCATTTCCAACGAACTGTGCTCAGAAAAGTACGGTGTGACGAGGGAGGAACAGGACCGCTATGCAGCCGAATCCTACCGGCGTGCTCTAAAGGCAATCCAGGACGGCAGGTTTCATGATGAAATCGTTCCTGTTCCTGTCCCTCAGCGAAAGGGGGATCCGGTTCTATTCTCTGTGGATGAGTGCCCGCGCGAAACGTCTTATGAGGCCTTGTCCCGCATGAAACCAGCGTTCAAAAAGGATGGAGTCACTACTGCCGGAAATGCTTCCATTATCAGTGACGGGGCCGGCGCGGTGGTGGTCATGTCTCGGGAAAAGGCGGAAGCCCTCGGATGCCCTGTTCTTGCCACCATCGGCGCACAGGCATCATCGGGAATTGACATGCGCTATGTCCTGGTGGCCCCCATTCTGGCCATACCCAAGTGTCTCAAGAAACAGGGGCTGAAGGCAGAGGATGTCGATCTCTTCGAGGTTAACGAAGCGTTCAGCGGATCGACGGTTGCCGTGCTCAGGGAACTGAAACTGGATCCGGGGAGGGTCAATGTCAATGGTGGCAGCGTGTCCCTGGGACACCCCATTGGTGCGAGTGGGTGCCGGGTTCTTGTCACTCTGCTGTATGAGATGATTCGGCAAGACAAGAAGACTGGGCTGGCCTCCCTTTGCCTGGGTGGCGGGGAAGCTGTCGCGATGGTTGTGAAGCGCTGATGAGTCAATTGCCTTGAGGAATGAAGCAAAAAGGGGAGATGGGATCGGCGCTGACGTTCCGGGCATGGCCTCACTGCGCTGACTATCGCGTCAACCCTTGCACTGTCCTGTCTGAAGGAGAGGAAAATGGAAACGAAAACGTTTGGAGTTGTGGGTGCCGGCCAAATGGGAAACGGCATTGCCCAGGTTGCTGCCACGAGCGGTCTGCAGGTGATCATGAGCGACATTAAGGAGGAGTTCGTTCAGAGGGGTCTCGCCAATATCACCAACATTCTGACCAAAAATGTGGAAAAGGGAAAAATAAGCCTGGAAGAAAAAGATGCGGTCCTGGGACGGATCAAAACGAGCATTGATCTCAAAGATATGGCCGATGCCGATTACGTGGTAGAGGCCGCTACTGAGAATGAGCCCGTCAAGTTTCAAATCTTCCGGGACCTGGATGCCATCTGTCCACCTCATGTCGTCCTGGCCAGCAATACATCGTCCATCCCCATCGTGCGCATCGCAGCTCAGACAAAGAGGCCCAATCAAGTCATCGGCATGCATTTCATGAACCCGGTTCCAGTTATGAAACTGGTGGAGGTCATTCGTGGCCTTGCCACCTCCGATGAGACTTTCCAGATCACCTGGGACCTTGCAATCAAGTTCGGAAAAACACCGGCCCTTTCCAATGACTACCCGGGTTTCATCGCCAACCGAATCCTGATGCCCATGATCAATGAAGCGGTCTATTGCCTGTACCATGGGGTGGGGACGAGAGAGGACATCGATACGGTCATGAAGCTTGGAATGAATCATCCCATGGGTCCATTAACCCTGGCAGACTTCATCGGTTTGGACACCTGCCTTGCCATCATGGAGGTATTGTACGAGGGGTTCTGCGATTCCAAGTATCGGCCCTGCCCGCTGCTCAGGAAATATGTGGAGGCGGGTTGGCTCGGGAAAAAAAGTGGGCGAGGCTTCTACTCATACCAATAGACAAAAGGGGATCCATGGATTTCGAACTGACGGAAGAACAGAAAATCATCCAGGATACTGCTGCCAAGTTCGCCAAGCGTGAATTGGAGCCTGTGGCGGCGGAACTTGACCAGACCAAGAACCGGGAATTGCTGAAGGCGAACCTCAAGAAGCTGGCAGAACTCGGTTTCATGGGTCTGAATGTGGACCCTGACTACGGTGGGACAGGCGCGGGGACTGTGGCATTCTCCCTGGCCATGACTGAACTGGGCCGCGCCTGCGCCTCGACGACTGTGACCACATCCGTGACGAACATGGTTGCGGAAGTGATCCAGGTGGTCGGTACGGAGGAGCAAAAACAGAAATACATTCCTCCACTGTGCAATGGTGAATACCCTGCTGGGAGTTTCGCCCTCACCGAGACGAGCGCGGGATCCGATCCGGCAGCCATGAAGGCAACCGCGGTCCTTGACGGGGACCACTGGGTTTTGAACGGCAGCAAGATTTTTATCAGCAGTGGGGAATATGCAGGCGTATTCGTTGCCTGGGCGGTGACGGACAAGCAGGTCCGGAAGGGCAAGGGGATCAGTGCGTTCCTCGTGGAGCCCTCTTTTCCCGGATTCAACGTCGGAAAAGATGAAACCAAGATGGGTCAGAACGCTTCATCCACCAATGAGATCATCTTCGACAACTGCCTCGTTCCCAGGGAGAACCTTCTTGGCAAATTGAACGATGGATTTCGCATTGCCGTCGCTGAACTGGCTGGAGGGCGAATCGGTATCGGGTCAATGGCCCTTGGGATAGGGCTTGCCGCCATGGATTTTGCCACGAGCTATGCGAAGGATCGCATCCAGTTCGACGTGCCCATCGCCCAGCACCAGGCGATCCAATGGATGATTGCGGACAACTACACCCGACTGGAAGGGGCACGTCTCCTCCTGCTTCGGGCTGCGTTCCTGAAGGATCAGAAAAAATACTATGCCAAGGAAGCCTCTATGGCCAAGGTGTATGCTACTGAGGCCGCCAACCGGGCCTGTTATGATGCCATACAGATCCTGGGGGGATATGGATACACCAGGGATTTCCCGGTAGAGCGTTTGGCGAGAGATGTTCGTGTCACCACAATTTATGAGGGGACCAGTGAGATCCAGAGGCTCATCATTGCAAGGGAGATTTTGCGGGGGAATTGACGAGGTTTACTTGCAGGCTTGTGGTGGATCATACTCGTCAAGGAGCGGGTGTTTCATTTTTCGCTTACCATTCGATCCCTTGCTCAGGGCGAGCGGTAAACCCGGTGCGTTCTTGCTGAAGCATCGGAGTACGAACGCAAGCTTTCAGCCTTGACAACGAGTATCGCTTCGAAAGAAGGCTTCCATTGGATTCTCTATATCCACCCAGACCTATTTTCAGCGAGATTGTCTCCAAAAAGTGCCCCTCAACTTTGCCCGTGCTGGGGCGGGGATCAGGGAGAGCCGCGAAAGGCCTGGATTTCCGCCCTTTCCCATGCCTTGGGGTTGACTTTTCAAAGTGCAGGTAACCATAGCTTTGCAGGTCGGGTTTTCGTAACCGATCCCTGGGGCAGAAACTTTTGGGATTGGAATCCAGACCTGCTTATTGAGGGGGTACATTGGGGTTTACAGCGAGGCATGAAAGGATTGAATATGAATCGGCTGGAGTCTCTTCATCCTGGAGAATGGGAAATCGTGGCTTCCTTGACAGGCTCTAGATGGAGAACACCATTCCGTCTTGGAGAACCTTGATTTCAGCCCCTTGGATGAAGGCCAACTGCTTCTCGATGGTTTTCCTGTAATTGGGTTTCAGGTGAGTGACGTAGATGGTTCTTGGCAGGAAAGGCATTTTTTCCAGTTCGTCTTTGAGCAATGCAGGCGTGAGGTGTCCCGACGCCAGGGCCAGATCCCTCATTTCATCAGGGAAAGAGACTTCGATAATCAGTCCTTCGACCGCATGGCCCTGCATCCGTTTCCAGATTCTCTCCGTCGGTCCTGTGTCCCCCGTATAGACGAGACAGCGTTTGGATGTGTTTTGTACCATGTATCCATACGCCGGAACCGCATGATTGACTCTCGATGCGTATATCCTGAATCCCCTGATCTCCAGAAAGCCCCTGGTTGAAATCACTTGGTAGCGCATTACAGGATTCTCAGGAGTGGGGATGATGGTGAAGTCGGGCCATATCCTGTCATTGAAGATGTTCCGCTTCAAATCAGCGATGACTTCCTTGCCGCTGAGAATAGCGATCTGGCAACGCTGATCGTTGGAAACGATATTGTCCACGAGGAAAGGGATGGCTTTGATGTGGTCGAGATGAGCGTGAGTCAGAAAGATGTGGCTGATCTTGCATTGGGCTTGCGTATCCAGAGAAAGAGAAACAGTGCCCGCGTCCAGGAGCAGAAAGTCTTCGATTAGAAAGGCAGGGGAATTATGGCCGGGTACCTCGGAGCCTGAAGAACCGAGAACTCTTACCTGCATGGAT
>JAAYUJ010000665.1 GCA_012517775.1 Deltaproteobacteria bacterium | reverse complement strand
AGGGTTTCACAGAGTCCGCAGTCCCGGCAGGAACCGCACGAGGAACACTGTGACGCACAGTGATCGACCCCATCGAACCGCAATAATCTCGGATCGAAGTACTCCAGTTTGACTCGGGAGTATGGGATCATCTGTTTCACATGGTCCCTGGGCCGTTTGCCCGCGAGAATGTCACATATGGCCCCCGCCGCCTTGCGGCCCGCTCCGATGGCATCCGTCAGGAGCCCCAGTTTGGCAGCATCCCCCACGGCAAAGACCTGAGGATCGGTGGTCTGATAGAATTCATTGACCTTGATGAAACCCCTCTCGGTGGCGATGCTTTCGGGGAGGAAATCCAGATCGGGCATATCCCCGACGGAGATGATCACCGTATCCGCCGGAATCACCTCGCCGGTGGTCAGTTCAACCCCCTCTTCGGTTATCGACTTGGTGAAGCAGGGGAATCGAAATCTGGCTCCCGCCGCCTCGGCTTCTTTCCGTTCCTTTCCGAAGGAAAGGGGCTCCTGGATATCGATGAGCAGTATGTCTTCCGCACCCAGGCGATGTGCCTCCGTTGCCGCATCGCATCCCACATTTCCCGCCCCGATGATCACCACGCGCTTGCCGACCCTTGCCTGGTCCAGCTTACTGGCGCGCAAAAACTCTAGAGCGGGAATCAAACGCTCCTTCCCCGGAACCGGAAGGATGCGGGCCTTCTGGGCACCGACCGCGATGACCACAAAATCGTAGTCCGCCTTCAGTTGCTCCAGATCCTTCTGAGTCAACCGCTGCTGCAGGTAAATGTGAGGGATCACCTCTTTGACCCGCTCCAATTCCTTGCTGATGACTTCCTCGGGAATACGGGTCTTGGGAATCAGGGCCGATATCTTGCCCCCCAGGGTCTGCCGCATGTCGTAGATGACCGCTTCATGCCCTTTTTGACGCAGTTGCCAGGCAATGGAAATCCCGGCCGGCCCCCCGCCGATGACGGCGATCCGCTTGCCTGAAAGAGGGGGCACCTCGGGAAGCTTGGCCTTGATGCTTACCCTGCCCAGCTGGCTGACGTCGATGGGGGGCATCTTTACGGTCTGACGTGTACACCCTTGCATGCAGAGATTAGGACAGAGATATCCACAGACCGAGGCAGGAAAAGGCGTATAAGCCAGAGCAAGATCCACGGCTTCCTCAAAACGACCCTCCCGGATGAGCCTCCACCTCTCCTGTACCGGAATTCCAATGGGACAGCTGGCTTCACACGGTGCCGCATACTTCTTGTTCTCCCAGACGGGAACATACCTGCGAAGGTTTCCGTTGGTGATGATCGGAATGGGACTGCGGTCGATGTCCACCAAGTCCCCGATGAGACCGCCCCGCCCCAGCTCCTTGTCCCACACGTCCCGGTGAAAGGAGCTCATGGGCAGTCTTGTCTTGCCTGTTTTTTCGAAAGGACTTCTCGCCTGGAGCAACTGCCACTGTTTCCGTTCCGAGAGCTCATCAAGGAGTTGCTCATGCTCCACCGACTTGAGAAACTGCTTGAGGTTACCCAGCAGCCAGTGCCATTCCTCATCAGAGATGGGAACCAGTTTGGCGTCGGCCTGACTGTACCCTCTGTGGGGGCCGCGGAAGTAGATCCTTCCGCCCACCATGCCTACACATGGCCGATGGCCAAGGATGTTCTCCGGATTCTGCGGTTCATAACCGCAAATGACCGCGATTCCCCCTGCCATGAATTCAGCGAAGTAGTCGCCGACGGACCCCAGAACCCAGAGCTCCGGGGGAGCAAACCGGGGATTGTGCTTGGTCATGGTCATCCCGCGCGCCCCGATGCTGCCGGCTATATAGATTCTGCCCTGAGCCATGGCATTGCCCGTTCCGTTGGCTGCGTTGCCGTGAACGACAATCTCCGCACCCCCATTGAGCCAACCCACATCGTCGGAAGCCGGTCCCTTGATTTCAATCCGCGTATTGGGAAATCCCATGGAACCCACACGCTGGCCCGGTGAACCGACAATCTTCACATGGACGGCTCCATCGCCGGCCTTCCACAGGCGGCCGCCGATCCCATGCTGCCCGAATGCCTGTACCTCCAGATAGCGATGCCCCCGCTCCACCGCCTTTTGCAGTCGTTCTTCAAGAATGCGCGACTCAATACGGTGGCCGTTTTCCATCCCGGAAATCCGGAAGAATTGATGACTCTCCATTTCTCATATCTCCAGTCTCAACCGCAGTCTCTTCCCCGTTTTCGGTATGCAGGGGAAGGAGTATCGGTTCTCCTGCATGATCGTCCTCGTCCCATTTTTCGAATCTTTCGTCCATGATTCCCAAGGAATGCTACACGACGAACTTTATCTGGAGACGCTCAGCGGCGTGGTGATCGTTGATCGCGAGGGCGTCGGACATTCCGATGGGAAGTGACGTAGACCGACCCAGCGGAGCAACGATCTTTCGCAGCTCCGTGTCAAAGCTCAGAAAAACGTCCACCACCCGTTCGGCAACCTTCTCCGGGTCCAGCCGCCGGTATAATCGCGGATCCTGTGAGGTGATCCCCTTGGGGCAGAGCCCGATGTTGCAAATGTTGCAGCGGTCGGCCTCCGAACCGAGGCATCCTGCAGCCGCTTGCATCATATACTTGCCCGTCTGGACGCCGCTCGCCCCCAGCATGATGAGCGCCGCCGCATTGGAAGCCAGGTTTCCGTACTTGCCGACTCCGCCTCCGGCAAAAAGAGGTATCTCGTTCTGCTTTCCCAGCTTCACCAAGTTCAGGTAGCAGTCTCGAAGGTTACTCGCGATTGGATGCCCCATGTGATCCATGGACACCGCATAGGCGGCCCCTGTTCCGCCGTCTTCCCCGTCAATGGCCAATCCCCCGGCATAAGGATTCCGCGTGAGGTTGTTCAGAACAGCCAGTGCGGTGGACGTCCCGGAAATCTTCGGGTAGACCGGCACTCTGAAACCCCATGCCATGTACATGGACTGAATCATCTTGGCGACGGCTTCCTCAATGGAATATTTCGTCTGATGGGTCGGAGGACTGGGCAGGCTCACCCCCGGGGGTACTCCACGGATGGCGGCGATGAGCTTGTTCACCTTGTACCACATGAGCAGACCACCGTCGCCGGGCTTGGCTCCCTGTCCGTACTTGATCTCCACCGCGCAGGGATCCTCCTTCATTTCGGGCAGTGCATGGATGATCTCATCCCACCCGAAGTAGCCGCTGGCGATCTGCAAAATGACATATTTGATGAATCGGGATCGAAGCAGACGTGGGGGGACACCCCCCTCTCCGCTTGCCATGCGGACCGGCATTCCCAGTTCCTCGTTGAGATAGGCCACCCCCATCTGCAATCCCTCCCACATGTTGGGGGATAGGGCCCCAAAGGACATGGAGCCGATAATGAGGGGATAGATCTCACGAACAGGGGGGATCCATCCATGCTCC
The DNA here is from genome assembly GCA_012517775.1 of Deltaproteobacteria bacterium. Classification (GTDB taxonomy): domain Bacteria; phylum Desulfobacterota; class Syntrophobacteria; order Syntrophobacterales; family Syntrophobacteraceae; genus JAAYUJ01. The sequence goes on along the minus strand of JAAYUJ010000665.1, from coordinate 1,767 downwards.
CGATAGAGCTTGAGGGTTTCCTCAGGAGGAAGGATGCGCCCCAGAAGGGTCCGGAGCTCGAATTCGTGACGCCCCGCGTCCAGGGCAGGATCAGTGAGCATGGAAATGCGGGTGAACTTGATGCGGTCCAGCACACCACCGGGAGATGGGTCGGTGGCATTCCTGCGCCCTCCCCTTCGCCGTGGTTGGCCACCCTGGTTTATGTGATTTCGGAGCTTGTCTATCTCATCGCTCCTGTATGGAGCAATGCAGTCATTGGGACACACCAGGCTGCACATTGCACACCCGACGCAGGCATACGCCGGATCGGTCTTCTGCCGGATGCCGTGGTAGACCTCGTAGACGCTGGAATGTCCATTGCCCGATTTCAGCTCGGCCAATGGCAGGACTTTCACAAGCCTTTTCCTGTGTACTCCCAGCTCGATGGCATGCACGGGACAGACAGCCGTGCAGCGTCCGCACAGGGTACACTTGTCCTTATCCCAGTGGATCTGCCAGAGCAGGTCCTTGATACTCAGTGTTGAAGGGGTAATGGATCCATTTGAGACCATATCGTTACCTCCTGACGATCAGGGCGAATGATTGCGGTATCCAGGTGCATCGGTTGGAAGTCTTTGCTCTTGTTCCGGTCAGGTATCGCGGCGTCTAACCCGCACATCTCCGAAGAAATGGCAAAAAGCCCCGGTCTTCCGCCCACTACGCCAGGTCGCAGCTTCTTCCTGTCCTGAACAATGAAGATCGTCTTGTCAGGCAGACAGCCGATAACACAGTTGGGACCGTCGATGATGAGCCGCCGGCACGAATTCTTGAGCTGCTTTAGAAAAGGACCGTTGGGGTGCTGCTCCAGGTCTTCATCTTGTAAAGGAGTGATGACATGCTTGTAGGACTCGATGCCGAGACCCAGCCGGTTCAGGGAGAAGTGGAGAATATGTGTGAAGACCTCCGAATCCGACTGATACCCGATATACCCTGGAAAACCGCGGGACGCCAGAAACTCACGGATGGGAACGAAGGCGGTGTTTTCCCCGTTCGTCATCGTGGCAATGCCCTGGATGAAAAAAGGGTGGCATGCGTAGAGATTGATGGCGTAGTTGGTGTTCTGCCTTCCCTGAGCTAAGATGATGCGCGCCTGGAGCTCCTCCCGATCAAGCTTCAGGTATTCTGCAACCGTAAGCGGGTCGCCGATTTCCTTGATCATGATAACATCCGGCCAGAAGCTATAGACGATCATGTCCTCCTTCTCTTCACCCATCTGGCGGAGCTGCAGCCGGATCATGAGGAGCCGGTGCTCGATCTCCTTTTCCGTCAGGTTTTCCCACCCTTCCGGGTATTCATAGGCACGGATGAGATACATGTCCCTCCTGGGGACGCCCGGGGGTGGAGTCTTGGGAATGCGTATGGACAACTTGTACTTGGTCATGAAGCCGATGTTCATCATGAACTGGTCCAACCGTTTGATCCCCTCATTGGTGAAAATCCCGGACAGAATTGGCGCGCCCTTGAGCTCCTCGAAAGGGCCTCCCAGATCGCCCAGAAACAGTCCCACTCCCGAGCCGTCATGACCCTCCCGCATCACATCCAGGGCACCAATCGCCATCATGGGCGACAGGGGTTCCTCACTGGTTACCGCGAATAACCGACACATTGCACTACTCACTCCTTCCCTATGGAATGGAATATGCCTCCGGAAGACACCCTCCTGAAACAGAGTTGTTTCAGAGCTGAGCACACTGACATCGCTGAGAAGAAGCTCCTGGAAAAGAGCCT
>JAAYUJ010000664.1 GCA_012517775.1 Deltaproteobacteria bacterium | reverse complement strand
GCTGCTCTTGTGGACCATCGGCCGGAGCATCACCGGACCTCTGAAGATCGTGATTCGAGGACTCACGATGGCTGCTGAAGAGGTGACCTCTGGTTCGGAACAGGTGGCCTCGGCCGGCCAGTGTCTCGCACAGGGAGCCAGTGAACAGGCCGCAGCCATCGAGGAGACTTCCTCCTCCGTGGAGGAAATGGCCTCCATGACGCGTCAGAATGCCGACAACGCCAGCCAGGCAGACGCGCTCATGCGGAAGGCCAACGAGGTGGTGGGCCAGGCGTCCGCTGCAATGACGCAACTCACCACTTCCATGGCTGAAATTACAATGGCGAGCGAGGAGACGAGCAAGATCATCAAGACCATTGACGAAATCGCCTTCCAAACCAATCTCCTGGCTCTGAACGCCGCTGTGGAGGCTGCCAGGGCGGGTGAGGCAGGAGCCGGGTTTGCAGTCGTGGCTGACGAGGTACGCAATTTGGCCATGCGTGCAGCCGAAGCGGCTAAGAACACGTCCACCCTGATCGAGGGAACGGTGAATAGAATCAAGGCTGGTTCCTCTTTGGTGCAGGACACTGACGGCGCCTTTGCCAAGGTGTTTGAGAGTTCTACCAGGGTGGGTGAACTGGTGTCCCAGATCGCTGCGGCAAGCCGGGAACAGGCTCAGGGGATCGCTCAGATCAACAGGGCTGTGTCCGAAATGGAAAAAGTCACTCAGTCCAATGCGGCCAGTGCCGAGGAATCGGCCAGTGCGGCGGAGTCGATGCGCTCGCAGGCTGAAGGCCTGCTCAAGTACGTGGGAGAACTGGAGGGTTTGGTTTCTGTTCATCGCGGCGGGAGCTGGTCGCCCGAAGAAAAGAAACCTCAAGAGCCAACTCCGGAGTCGCAGCTCTCCTCAAAGCAACGCAGTTCCAGGGATGCAGTCCGCCCGGAAATATCGACCAAAAAATTCATTCCCATGAACGAGGCGGAGTTCAGAGATTTCTGATCGTCGTGCGGAAACGCAATGTGTCAAAGATTTTGAGACACCGAATTCCAAGAATAAGTGAAGCTTTCCTCGCTCGTATCGTTGTTTGAGAGGGGCGGGTTGATCCAGACGGCCCTGGGTAACGGGGAAGTGTCGGGGGCCCATTGACAAAGCGTTCCGGATTGGCTTGATAAGTCTGGTGCAGAATCCTGCTCCGCGCTTCCAACACTTGGTCTGTCTAGCCATAGGGGAGCATAAGCTGGTTGGGCGCGGTCGCCGGAAGCTCGGGCTTTGCATACACCGGGTGCCTGAGCTGGTTGCGTCTTTCCCTGACCTCGTTTCCGTGCTCCAAAATGCGGTACATGGTTCGAGCCGAGCAAAGATAGCGCCCCTCATCTCAATCGCTTCTCGAGGCCCTGGTTTTCCTTGCACAACCTTGCGAATTCAGACAACAAGGGATTTGGCGACATCGCCGGGCGTATCAAGTTCCGAGATTGCTCATGAGTCCGAAGATCGCAGACTCGCCCAGGGTCCCTTTTCTTGCCCTCGTGAAAAGGGACCCCGAATGAGTTTCTTGGTTAGTTCTTAATACTCCCGTCCGCCGACGCCTTTGGTGGCCTCAGAAATCTCTCTGGCAGGTTCTTTCGGCCGCAGCGACCGCGTGGCCTTGCCCGCCAGCCACATTTCGGAATTGCCGATTTCCGCCAGCTCCTTTGCCAGGACTTTCTGGTAATCCGGATTACTGCCAGATTCAAGAACCCGCTTGGTTTCAGCGCCTGATGCAACACGTTCATACAGGTCTTCGAACACGGGCAGCACAGCGGCTTTGAATTTGGGTTTCCAATCCAGCGCACCCCGCTGGGCCGTAGCGGAGCAGTTGGCATACATCCAATCCATGCCACGCTCGCTCACCAATTTGATCAAGCTTTCGGTGAGTTCTTCCACGGTTTCATTAAAGGCTTCGCTGGGAGAATGGCCGTGCGAGCGCAACACATCGTATTGTGCTTCCATGATGCCAGCCAGCGCCCCCATCAATACACCGCGTTCACCGGTGAGATCACTGAACACTTCATTTCTGAAGGTGGTCGGGAAGAGATAGCCGGAGCCAACTGCGATCCCAAGGGCAAGACAACGTTCTCTAGCGCGCCCGGTATAATCCTGCTCCACCGCAAAGCTCGAATTGATGCCCGCTCCCGAGAGAAAGTTGCGACGCACCGAAGTGCCAGAGCCTTTGGGGGCCACCAGGATGACATCGATGTTATTCGGCGGAATCACACCAGTCTGATCCTTGTATGTAATGGAGAAACCGTGCGAGAAATAGAGGGCGTCACCTGGCTGCAGACACTTTTTGATGGTCGGCCAGATAGCCTGCTGGGCCGCATCGGATACGAGCATCTGCACGATCGTGCCACGCCGGGCCGCTTCTTCGATGTCAAACAGAGTCTCACCCGGTATCCAGCCGTCTTGCAAGGCACGGTCCCAATCGCGTTCAAATTGTTTAGCCTGGCCGACAATCACCTTGAATCCATTATCCCGCATGTTCAAGCCTTGGGCCGGGCCTTGAACGCCATAGCCAATGACCGCAATCGTCTCGTCTTTCAGAACCTCCAATGCTTTCTCCATCGGAAATTCTTCCCGAGTGATGACTTCCTCTTTCACGCCGCCAAAATCAATGATTGCCATTTCTGCATCCTCCCTGGCGATAAGAAATTGATCGGTACAATTGCAAAGAAAACGGTACTCCAATTCTCATCGAACACCGTTGCCTCACCGAAGACCGGGCTCCAGAGACTTTCCCCGGATTCCGGATCAAGCCCGGAACGACAAGCGACGAATAGGTCGCTCTATTGCTTGGGCCTGTAATTAGAGTCTTTCGGTAACACCTATTGCGGATGACGTCAAAGACAATTAAGAGTAGACTCTTCAATTATGAAAACAGGAGTATCGAGGAGTAGTATTGCGGTGGCCGAAATGATGGGTTGATCCATTTCAACTGATCTTGGGGCATCTCTGCTTGCAGAGGAGGATGTTGAACAAGCGCGCTTGTCCGAACATGCGGTCTCAACTCAATTCCAGCGATCCTTCCTGCTCGACTTTGGCCAATCAGGCCGCCTCCGAAAGGGAATCGAGCAACAGATTTACACGGTCCATGTTGAATTCGGTGGACTGGGGTTGCGCCAATGAGTCGACGAAATAGCTGGCAGCCCACAATTTGCGCCGTACGAGAGC
>JAAYUJ010000663.1 GCA_012517775.1 Deltaproteobacteria bacterium | reverse complement strand
CGTCCAGGAGCGAGGAACTTGCCAGGCGACTGTCCAATGGAGGAAAGGTCCCTGCGGAATTGTTCGGCGAGATCCTGATGGACGTGGTCAATCTGGCGCGTTTGAATGGTGTGCGGGCTGAAGACTGTCTCCATGGACAGATCAGTCGTATGGAAACATCCTTTTGACCGGCTGTTTTGAGAAAGGGATCGGACACACCAGGTGATGCAATACAACTTCTCAACAGCCCAGGCGGCGACAGCTCTGTAGGTCGGGTTTCCATACCCGGCACCTTGGCGCAGGAATTGTCGGGACTGGAATCCCGACCTACTGATTGAGAAAGTACGATGCAATCGATGCAGCAGTCAATACCTCAGACCCGCATCTTCGATACAATATCGAAAGCTCGTCTCATCTTCGAGAAGCACGGCAACCGGCTGCTCACAGACCATGATATATCCCGTCTGCTGAAAAAGTACCGCGACGCTATCGGCAGGACAGCCGAGTTGATGCGGCAGATGGGCGTCCATCGCCAATGTTCCCGCTGTGCTTCCGAAGGACCCGGCGGTTGCTGTTTTCCCGGGATTGAAGAGGGATACGATCACATTCTTCTGCTGATCAATCTGCTCATGGGCTGCAGTCCACCCGATGTTCAGGAGGTTGCCGGTAGCTGTACGTTCGTTGGTCCCCACGGATGCAAGCTGCTTGCCCGCTACTACTACTGCGTGCATTTCCTCTGTCCCGGCCTGCACGATGTTTTGGAACCCTTGTCCGTCAAAATCCTGCTGAGGACCGTCGGCGAGGAACTCCAGGCGGGGTGGGAGACAGAGCGGGCCATCCATGCCTGGTTGAAGCGGCAGGAACGTCCGGATGGCGGAGATTGCCCGGCCTGGTGAGATGGCGTATCAGCCGCAGTTTTCCCGGTCTCTGTCGGAGAAACTGCGGCTTCACATCTAAGGTTGCGGTATAGGTGACAAGTCTGACCGGAAATCATTTTGGGAGAATCGATTTCGAAAATCCGAGTGAACGGGGACGCGTCTGTTCCAAAGTGCTGCACTATACCCTTTAATTCCATTCATGGCCGCGTTTTGCGGGCATGGCTTTCTGGAAGCCTTCAAAACGGAGCCTCTCTGTTTACACATTGTACACGTATGTCTTGGTGGCAACGATTTAGGGACAGACCGTCTCCAGAGCTTCTCTTTGCCACCGCCCAGGTGAGTCGGCAACGAGCGGAACATAATGATCGACTCCCTGTTCGGTGATTTCGCCAGCAGCCCCGGCTGTGGTGAGAAGGGGCACCTTCCGGTGCAGGTCTACTGCTGCCATACCGAAGGTGACATCAGAAGAATACATGCCCGGTGGCTTGCGCCATGGGCGGCAATACCGGCAGTGGCCGGCTCCGGCATGGCTGTGGCCAAAATGCTCTCTTTGCCTAGGGGGAATATGACGGGGACAATGCTGTTGATTTAGACCAATCTGTCAATTCGAGCGAAAGGGAGAAATCTCTCTGAATCGGCGCCCCCGCAGGGATTTCTACCTACGGCCGAAATGAAGGGGCTCAGGGGTGTTTGCTTGGGTCAGCAATATTCGGGCGGGAGGAGGTTCGTCTGCACTGGGATTGAGTGCACAGCGATAAGCGGGGACCGTGACAGATTTTAAGCCCGCTCCTGCGAAGGGGTGATGAATATGAATCATATGCCTTGATATGTCCCCGGGGGTCATGACGACTTGCGCAAGTGACGTTGACGACCATGGACCAGTCGGACTACCCGGCCCAGGAAGGCATAGCAGGTTAGGTGTCTGCGTCCGTTTCAGGTCTGTCGGGTTCTGAACCCCGACACGCGGGTGAGCGTTTTCTCGAGTGCTGGATTATCCGCCGGGTTTTTTGAGGTGAAGGAGATTCCCCATGGAAGCTAAAGATCTGATGATTTCGGCCTCTGATTGTGCAAGGGTTGCGGAGGATGAGACTGTCTATGATGCGGTGGTTATGCTCGAAGCCTGGCGCCAACGATCCCGGTCGGAATACCGTCCTCGAGTGATCCTGGTGCATGACGAAGATTTCAGGACAATCGGCGGTCTCAGGCAGGTCGATATGCTCCGGGCGCTTTCAGCCGGCAGGGTTG
>JAAYUJ010000662.1 GCA_012517775.1 Deltaproteobacteria bacterium | reverse complement strand
TAACTCCTCAACGAGTCCCGGTCACAACTGCTTCCTAAGCCGGGCTTCCAATGCCGACAGCGTTTGCAGCCGGATCTCGGGTATGGAAACCCGACCTACTCGTTGAGCAAGCACCTGCGGATCTGATTTTCATGCCCGGCACCAAGAACTGAAGCACGGAATATGATCTTGCGCTACTTCTGAGAAGGTTCCCACCTGCCTTCCATCTTCCCCAACAGAACCTCTTCGAGAAAGGGTGGGTCATGATCCCTGTACTCGTATCGAACTCTGAGGGTCGGTTTCTCTATGCGGATGAGGCGATTGAGGTCCACGGGAGTCGCAAAGACGACCAGGTCGCAGTCAACGGCATTCACGGTCTGCTCCAGATCCCTGATCTGTTCGTCGCTATACCCCATTGCCGGCAGCTTGGATCCGAGGTGGGGGTAACGGGAATACGTCTCGAGAATGGTCCCCACGGCAAACGGCCTCGGATCCACGATTTCAGAAGCACCGTGATGCCGGGCAGCAAGAGTCGCCGCCCCATAAGGCATTTCCCCGTGTGTCAGAGTCGGACCGTCTTCAATCACCAGGACTCTCTTTCCCTGGATCCCAAAAATGTCTTCCACAATGGGCGGCGATTCCGCCAGAACGATCTGCGCCTTGGGAGCGAACCGCTCGATGTTCCGCTTCACAATATGCACATCCTCGACGACAGCCGTATCGACCTTGTTGATGACGGCAATGTCCGCCATGAGCATATTGGTTTCTCCGGGGTAGTAGAGCAGTTCATGGCCGGGCCGGTGCGGATCAAAGAGAACAATATGCACATCGGGGTGGTAGAAAGGCGTGTCGTTATTTCCTCCGTCCCAGACGATGACATCCGCCTCCCCCTCCGCCTCTTCCAGGATCTTCCCGTAATCGATGCCAGCATACACCACAATGCCCGCGTCAATAAGGGGCTCAAACTCTTCCCTCTCCTCAATGGTACAATGATGAAGATCCATATCCTCATAGGATGCGAACCGCTGCACCACCTGCCGTCGCAAGTCCCCGTACGGCATGGGATGCCTGACAACCACAACCCGCCTCCCCGTCTCCCGGATAATCCGGCTGACTTTCCGGGTCGTCTGGGATTTGCCGCAACCGGTTCTCACCGCACAAACGGCGATCACCGGCTTGCGGGCCCTGAGCATGGTGTAGGTCGCCCCCAAAAGGATAAAATCGGCACCTTCCGCCATGGCGATGGATGCCCTGTGCATCACTTCCACGTGGGAGATGTCGCTGTAGGAAAACGCGACCAGATCCACCCGATGCTCTCTGATCCACTGGACCATTTCCTGCTCGGGCACGATGGGAATCCCTTGAGGATACAGCTCTCCGGCCAGTTCGGGAGGGAAAAGGCGGCCTTCGATGCGGGGTATCTGAGCCGCTGTGAAAGCGATGACATTGTACCGTCGGTTGTTCCTGAAATAGACATTGAAGTTGTGGAAGTCCCGTCCCGCTGCACCGACAATAATAACCTTTTCAACCATCACGCCTCCCTCGCGCGAAATACCTCCGGGCCGGGGCGGCAGCCGCTCATGCCCTTTCAGGGAACTCCAAACGATGAAAAGGTGCAAGATCCTGCCGCACTATGCGCAGACCCCGCAGAGATTCGTTATGTGATTCATTCTGCGATCGCGGCGTCCCCTACGGTGGAATCAAGACTTTCGATACGGGATGGATGCCGAATCGCTCTCACGGCAACGAAATTCTTCACCGTCAAAAACTGAGTGATGTGCAAGTACCTGACAGAAGGAGAGATTCAAGAGGGCTCCGGCAGAACGTCCACATTCCAGAGCTCATGGGAAACGGGCTTTCTCAAGGCTGCTGCCAGATGTGTCAGAAACTCGCTCCTTGGAATCTCCCTGGCCCCCATGCTCATAAGATGGGCAGTGGTCACCTGACAATCGATAAGCTCAAAGCCCCACTGCCTCAGTATGCAGACAAGGTGAACCAGTGCGACCTTGGAAGCATCGGACCGTGAGAAAAACATGGATTCCCCGAAAAACACACCCCCCATGGCAATCCCATACAATCCTCCCACCAGATTATCTTCATACCACACTTCCACGGAATGGGCATAACCGAGTCGATGGAGCCTGCAGTACGCCTCGATCATTTCAGGAACGATCCAGGTCCCCTCGTTTTGCTTTCTAGGAACCGATGCGCAGCGCAACATCACCTCTCGAAAGGCTCTATTCAGAGTGGCGTGAAAGACCCTCTTGCGCAGCACGCGCAGGAGACTCCTGCTGATTTTCAGTTCTCCAGGGAAAAGCACAAGTCGTGGATCGGGGGTCCACCAGAGAATCGGCAGATTTTCGGAGTACCATGGGAAGATCCCCTGACGATAAGCAAGAAGTATCCGCTCAGGGGAAAGATCCCCGCCGACAGCCAGCAGCCCGTCGGCTTCAGCATAATCGGCTGGGGGAAATACGAGGGACTTACTCAGTCGAAAAACAGGCATGGGAAGACATTCAACACATTAGGCCACGACTTCCGGCTTGATTGAAACAGCCTGCCCCTGGAAATGAAAGCTGAGATTTTCAGTCTTCGATACGTTGTCCGCATCGAGATCCATCTCATCGACCAAACCGATTTCCACACGGCCGCCATTCTTAAGGCGGCCAAAGAGAATCTCCTCCGCAAGCACGTCCTTGATTTCGGACTGGATGAGACGCCCCAGGGGGCGCGCTCCGAATGTGGGATCATACCCACGCTCCGCGAACCAGAGGCGGGCCGCGGGTGTCAATGCCACACGCACCTTCTTCTCCGAGAGCTGGGTTTCCATTTCATGAATGAATTTCTCCACGATCTTTTCCATAATATCCCGGGACAAGCCACCGAAGACAATGGTCCCGTCCAGACGGTTTCGGAATTCCGGGCTGAAGAGATTTTCAATGGCCTTCAAGCCCTTGTCAGAGCGGTTTTCCGCATCTTTCGTTCCAAACCCGATGGCTGCACTGCTCATCTCTCTCGCACCAGCATTGGTAGTCATAAGGAGAATGGTGTTTCGAAAATCCGCCTTTTTCCCGTTATTATCCGTCAGCGTAGCGTAATCCATAATCTGCAGGAGAATACTGAAGAGATCCGGGTGCGCTTTCTCTACTTCATCCAGCAGCAGGACTGTGTGAGGCTGCTTGCGAATGGCATCCGTCAGCAGTCCACCCTGGTCGAACCCGATGTACCCCGGCGGTGCGCCGATCAGGCGCGATACTGTGTGCTTCTCCATGTACTCGCTCATATCGAAGCGCAGGAAATTGACCCCGAGTATCCGCGCCAGTTGCCTGGCCACCTCCGTCTTTCCGACTCCCGTGGGGCCCATGAGGAGAAAGGAGCCGATAGGCTTTTCCGGAATGCGCAGACCTGCCCGGGAACGTTTGATCGCCCTGACCAGAGCATCGATGGCGTCATTCTGTCCAAACACCTGTCCTTTGAGATCCTCATCCAGGTTCTGAAGGCGCAACTGGTCAGAGGCGGAGACACTGCGAGGGGGAATCTTGGCGATCCGTGCAACCACCTGTTCGATATCCTTCGGCCCCACAACCCGACGAACCCGATGATCCTTCTTGAGCCGCAGACTCGCACCCGTTTCATCGATCACGTCGATGGCCTTGTCCGGCAGATACCGGTCATTGATGTACCGGTTGGCAAGCTCGGCCGCAGCCCTGATGGCCGCGTCCGTGTAATGGATACCGTGATGCTTTTCGTAGTATGGCTTCAATCCCTTGATGATCTGGTAGGTCTCCTCCACAGAGGGCTCCCGGATTTCTATCTTCTGGAACCGTCTGCTGAGGGCTCGATCCTTTTCAAAATGGTTCTTATATTCCTCGTAAGTGGTGGACCCGATGCAACGCAATCCTCCCGTCACCAGGACCGGCTTGAGTATGTTGGACGCATCCATGGAACCGCCGCTCGTGGCTCCTGCTCCGACGACCGTGTGGATTTCGTCGATGAAGAGTATGGCGCCCGGCTTCTTCTTGAGCTCCTGAATGACCCCTTTCAGACGCGCTTCGAAGTCTCCTCGAAACTTCGTTCCGGCAAGGAGAGCTCCCATGTCCAGGGCAAAAATCTCCACCCCCTTGAAGGCATCCGGGACTTCTTCCTTGAAGATCTTTAAGGCCAGACCCTCCGCTATGGCTGTCTTGCCGACACCCGGATCTCCCACGAAAATGGGGTTGTTCTTGCTTCGCCTTCCCAGCACCTGCAATGTCCGGAGTATTTCCTCCTCCCGACCGATAAGGGGATCAATCAGACCCCGGGCGGCCTTGTCCACCAGATTGACGGCGAAGTTCTCGAGTGCACTGCCCCGCCTGGGCTCCTGCCGGATTTCCGGAGAGGATGCCTGGGGAAAACCCCCCGACGGATCGTCGTCTTCCATATCACCCACCTTGGAGATGCCATGGGAGATGTAGCTCAAAACATCCAGACGGCTGATTCCCTGGGACTTGAGGTAGAAAACCGCATAGGAATTCTCCTCGTAGAACATGGCGGCGAGGATGTCCCCTGCATCCACTTCCTTCTTCTCTGCTCCATGCACATGCATGATGGCCCGCTGGAGAGCCCTTTGAACAGCCACTGTTTGAATCGGGTCCTGTTCCACGCCCTCGGGAAGCTTTTCCAGACGCTCCGCAAAGAATTTCTCGAGGCTCTCCTTAAGCTTCTCAAGATCCGCTCCACAGTGGTGAAGGATGCGTTTTCCCTTCACATCATGAATCATGGCGTAGAGAATATGTTCCAGGGTAAAGAACTCGTGCCGCCTGACCTTGGCCTCTTTGATGGCCGCCGCAAAAGTGAGTTCCAGTTCTCTGTTGATCATTTATGCTTCTTCCATACTGCACTGTAAAGGGAATCCGTTTTTCTTCGCCAGATGGTGGACCATTTCCACCTTGGTCTCCGCAACTTCGGCGGTGAATATACCGCAAACGCCTATCCCCCTCTTGTGCACGTTCAGCATGATCTGGGTTGCTTCCACGGGGGACTTGTGAAAAACCCTTTGCAAAATCTCTACCACGAACTCCATGGTGGTATAATCGTCATTATGAAGAAGAACCTTATACAATCGGGGCTCATCGAGATCCTCCTCGGTACCGCTCTCAATGTCCTCCCGATAGTCCGGATGATACTCGCTCATCCTCTCTCCTTCGTGTTGCAAAATCCCAAAACTTCTTCTATCGTCACTGCTTCTAATAATTACCAAGAATAACTTTTTCAAGGAGAGTGTCAAGCAAAGGCCACTGTTGGAGCCCTTCTACAGACCTTCACCGGAGATCGTTCGAAAGGTGGGAGGCCCAATCCATCCTCTCCCTGCCACTCTCTTAACCGAGGTCGGCACTTCGAAAAGCAGGAGCAGCTCATGTCCGGAAGTCTTTTTGGCCGTCTTTTCACAGTCACCACATGGGGGGAGTCCCACGGCCCCGCCCTTGGAGCCGTTGTGGACGGGTGCCCTCCCGGGATTCCTCTTGCGGAGGAAGACATACAGCGCGATCTGAACAGAAGAAGACCCGGCAAGGCTCTTACAAGCCCCCGGCAGGAGAAGGACCAGGTGGAGATTCTTTCCGGCGTCTTCGAAGGGAAGACCACTGGGACCCCCATCAGCCTGATCATCCGCAATCGCGACGTGAGGAGCAAGGACTACACATCGCTCTCTCAACTCTACCGTCCCGGGCATGCGGATCGCACTTATGAACAGAAATACGGCATCAGGGACTGGCGCGGGGGAGGC
>JAAYUJ010000110.1 GCA_012517775.1 Deltaproteobacteria bacterium | reverse complement strand
CAGTTGATTGAACAGGCTGTCATCAATCCAACGATCTATAAATCATGAGCCATAGTCGGTTCACCCCACAACAATGAAAACAGCAGGTCGGTATTGCCCGCCCCTTTAGTAAGTCAGGGCAAAGTGAGCTCTGCGGTTCTTTGCCCAGGATGTCTCATCGTGGCCGGTGGCTAAGGGCCGCTCCTTGCCGTAGCTGATGGTACCCATGTTCTGTTTGTTCGCTCCTGCGGCGGTGACATATTGAAATGCCGCGTTCGCCCGCCTTTCACCCAGTGCCAGGTTGTATTCCGTTGTTCCTCTTTCGTCGCAGTGTCCCTCAATGGTCACCTTGACCTTCGGGTATCGCTTGATGAAATCCACTTTCTTATCCAGGGTCTTCTTGGCCGGCATGCTCAGCACGTAGGCATCGTAATCGAAATAGATGTCTTCGTTCTCGAACCCTTCGGCTTTCTGCAGGAACTCCCTCTTTTCCGATTCCGAGTTGATCCCCATTTCACGCCACTTGGCATCATCCAGCCCACCCAAGGCGCCTCCACCGCCTTCAGTCCCAAATCCTCCTCCCGGAGCACCTTCCGCACCGTAACCCGGTTGAGGAGGAACAGTCTTCTTGGCACAAGCGAACGCAGCGGTCAGGAGCAGCAGAATGACAAGAGTCCTACTCATTTTCGCGCACATAATTCTCATCCTCTTCTTCCATTGGTTGCGTGAGGGAGAACACATGGTTCAGAATTTTTTCGACGGGGAACCATACGCCCACCTTCACCGACATGAAAATCACCCCGCCCCTATATGGAGTACCGGTAACGATTCTGAATCACTGCCCACCCAACCGGGGAGACCATCTTGGCATTTCCTGACCTCCTCCTGTTTTCGTCAATCGTCTCACTCCGGTACCGTTGACCAGAAGCACCCAGATACTCGCTCCACCCTGGCGGGTAGAACTAAAGGCAAGCATGCGTCCATCAGGAGACCAACTGGGAGATTCATTATTCCCTTCCCCGTGGGTCAACTGCCTCCCTTCACCTCCATCGGGACGCGTAATGAAAATGTTGTGACTTCCACCGCTCACACCACTGTATGCAATCCAGTCTCCTTTGGGGGACCAGGCCGGACAGGTGTTGTAGTTTCCGGAGAAGGTGATCCGCTTCTTCTGACCACTCCCCACGTCTAATACATAAACCTGAGGGCTGCCGCTTTCATCAGACACAAAAGCCAGTCGCCTGCCATCGGGAGACCAACTGGGAGACACATTGATGCCCCATCCCTGTCCAAGCCTCTGCAGAATCTCCCCTGTGGAAGAGATGAGGTATATGTCGGGATTTCCCCCACGCGTAAGGGTAACTGCCAGCTGACTGCTTCCCGGCCTCCAGGCCGGCGCGATGTTCAAGCCGGGCTGTCCGCTCAGGAGACGGCTGGAACCGCCCCTCAGGTTGATCAAATAGACCCTGGTACCTCCCTCTTTGAAACTGACGTAGGCGAGGTGCGATCCATCCGTGCTCCATGCCGGGGAAAGGTTGATACTCTGATCACGGGTCACCTGCAGCGGGTTGCTTCCGTCGAAGTCCACCACAAAAATCTCTTTATTCTTTCCCATTGCCTGAACATAGGCGATCTTGGTGTCGAAGACACCGCGTTCTCCGGTGACAGCGTAGAGTATTTCATCTGCAAAGCGGTGAACCATGAGGCGCCAGTTGCGGGCATCCCCTTCGTACACTTTCCCGATAACCATGCGGGCGCCTACTACATCATAGAGCCGTGCTTCGATCCTCACCCCCTGCCCCTGCACCTGATAGGACGCACGAGCCAGGAAGTCAGCACCGATTCGCTGCCAATCCGGAAATCTGATCTCCCCGGGAGCAAGCCCCATGGCCTGTGGATTCTCCAGAAAGCCTTGCGGATCGAGAGGCCGGAATACGCCGGAGTATTCCAGGTCGTTGGAAAGGGCATCGCTCATCTCTCGGGCAAGCTGCACCTGATCAGGGCTGAGGTACTTGAAATCGGGAACGGCGATGGGGATACGCTTGAAATTGGGCTGCGTGATGTCAATGGAGATACGCTGGGCGTCAACGGTTGAATCCCATTGGGCAACGCACAGAAAGCAGAGAAGGCACAATACAGTCGGCAGTATTCCATTTCTTGGATGGCACATATTTCCGCGATCTTCCTTTCAACACTGAAGCTATGACAACCCTTCAGGCCTGAAGCGAATATCTATCTCGACCTTTGGAAAGGTAATGACCTCAGGGAGAGCAGGAAGCGGAGAGGCCTTACGCACAGCCCGAATGGCCGACTCGTCAAAAAGCGAGTTTCCTGAACGCTTCTCGATGCGCAGGTCGAGCAGCTTTCCCTCCCTGTTGACCACGACGACCAGCCTAGCTTCAAGACCCTGGGGTTTGACCATATCAGGAACTGCCCATTCCCGATTGATGGCCTCCTTCACGCGGCTGCCGTACATACCGAGGAGAGCGGATGCCACGCGGCCGCTTCCGTCAGTGCTCCCGGTCGGGCTGCCCTCCGAGCCGCCGCTCGCACCTCCTTGGCCGGTCGCCTTGCCCGGGACGGCACTCCCACCTGGCTTACGGTCTGCCCCTGAAGACCCCTGCGATTCACTCTCTTCTCCGGAAGACTGGATCACCGGAACAGGTTTGGGCTGAACCCTCGGTTTCGCAATCAACTTGTCCAGATTCTTTGCCAAGGAAGCGGAATTCTGACTGCTTTCGACGACCTTCGGGGTTTCAAGACCCTGGATCTTCTTGATCTCAGGCTCTGTCTTTGTAACTGGGTCATCCATGCGGAGCCGCCGGATGGGAACCACCGGACCGGAAGGCATCCGTGCCGTACTTGCGGCTTTGGATGTCTCTGCAACCTTGGTCGGAGCCTTTCCCTTTTCGCCAGGATCTGTCCTTGCCCCGGAAAACCCGGGGCCCAGATCCTGCAGGCTCACCAGATTGACGGAAAAATAGGGAGATTGAATCGGCTTTCCGGGCATGACCCACGTGGAGATCAGGGCTGTGGCCATCAGCAAGACATGAATCAGGACCGATCCGCCAACTCCCGTAATCAGCTCCTCCCTGGACAGTCTCCTTGAGGACAGTGCAAAAGATTCCATTCTTCACCCCCCCTCTTCATCCAACACTCTGACTCAACACACACTCCCTATTTCTGTCCAGCTTTGCCGGGACCCTTGAGGGGCTCGGTGACCATTCCTATCTGGTCGATCCCTGCCTGACGTATGACTCCCATAACCTGTACCACGTAGCCGTAGGGAATCATCTCGTCTGCTCTCAGGAAAACCCCTTTCTGACTCTGCCGGTTCTCGTGAATGGCGGATATTTTGGAGCCAAGCGTGTCAAGCTCCACGGGATGATCGTTGATGAATATTCTGCGATCCTGATTGACTGTGACAACCAAACGTTCCTCTTCGGAAGGAATCGCGGGTGCGGAGCTCTCTGGGAGTTTCACGTCAATCCCTTGGGTCATCATCGGCGCAGTCACCATGAAGATGATGAGAAGAACGAGCATCACATCCACAAAGGGAGTCACATTAATCTCCGACACCATCTGTGAATTCGATCCGTTTCCATTAGTCTGCATTCCCATTTTTCATCTCCCCTATTCGTTCGTCTTCCTTGCACCTCGCCCGAAAAACCTGGTCATCACCTGAGAGGCCCGGGGCACAAGGCTTCACGAAAGGTCCCCTTCAGTCCTGCCCGGGACATAAACCAAGAGACCTTCTCATATCCAGCCTCCTCAGCAGCCCTTCGTCAAATCCGCCCTCCAGGAGGGTAATTCACGGATCATTCCTGAACAGCCAGGCGCGGAGATTCGGGCACCGCTTCATCCTGCTTCGAACGTCGCATCAGATCCCGTTTCAGGAGATTAAGAAACTCTGCGGAGAAATGATTCATTTCACTTTCGATCCTCCGGATACGGTTGGCAAATTGGTTGTATGCCACGACGGCGGGTATGGCTGCAGCCAGCCCCATGGCCGTCGCCACTAGGGCCTCTGAGATCCCAGGCGCCACAACAGCCAAATTGGCGGCTCCTTTCATACCGATATCCTGGAAGCTCACCATGATGCCCCAGACCGTTCCGAACAGCCCGATGAAAGGAGCCGTGCTCCCAGTGGTCGCAAGCAGCGGCAGGAAACGCTCGAAACGCTGCCTTTCCGCCATGATCCCCCCTTGGATTGCCCGCTCAACGTTCTCGAGAAGAATCTCCGGGTTCACTTTGAGATCTTGCAAGCTCTTGGTTTCCAAAGACTTGCTCAGGCGGTTCAACTCCGCATAGCCGGTGCGAAAAATCTGAGCGAGATGGCTGTCCTCAAGGTACTCGCTGTCCCGGTAAACCCCCACGTAGTTCTTTCGCTGTCTGAAAAGCTCGATAAACTCCCTCGATTCACCGCCCGCGCGCCGAAAAAGCCGTGCCTTCAACAAAATGACACACCAGCATGCGATGGAGAGAACCAAAAGGGAGAACAGCACGAATTTCACCACCGGCCCCGCATGGCTAACCATCTCCAAAACACCACCCGTCCTCTGGTAAGGAACACCGGCAGCCTCTGATGCCGCGTAAACCAGCGTTGTACAAATAGCCAGGCCACTCGTCATTCTCTTTTAACCTCACTCATAATTGTTCACGCCGATGAGTGTCACAATTTCGGGCAGTGCTGTCCCGGCAGATTGTGCAATACGAAAATCGACCATTTCCTTCCGAAGCTCTGATGGCGTCGGATTGATTTCCAATACAAAAGCCCCTCTGTTCTTTGCAACCAGAGGGATCTGGGAGGCTGGTGCGACGGCTGCCGAAGTACCGATGACCATCAGGAAATCGCAACTGTCCGCAGCGGACATCGCCTCCGTAAATGCAATCGTAGGAATCTGCTCTCCGAAAAAGACGATTTCGGGACGCAGCGGCCCACCGCAACGGCACGCCGGGGGTGTTACAGAAAGACTGATTTTCTCCCTTGGATAGCGAAGATTGCATGATTCACAACGAAGAGATCGATTATGCCCGTGGAACTCGATGACTCGCTTGCTCCCGGCTCTCTGATGCAGACTGTCCACATTTTGAGTGATGACCGCACGAATGATCCCAAGGGCTTCCAACTTAGCCAGTGCGAAATGGGCAGGGTTGGGATCCGCCCTGGAGAGCAACGCATCCATTTCCAAAAGCATTTTCCATACCTTGGCCGGGTTTGACCGGAAAGAATCAATATGACCGTATTCTATGGGATGGTACCTGGACCAAAGGCCTCCAAGACTCCGAAAATCGGGGATACCACTCTCTACCGAGATTCCAGCCCCCGTGAGTGCTATCGCATGATTGCTGCGAGCCAGCCGGTCGATCATTCTCCGGTAATCATTCATGGGATTCCACCAAAATTTACTGAATATTTAACATGTTATATTTCATCAATCGTAATTGGCCCGCAGATTGTTGTCAAGGGTTTCCTTGACAGACTCGCTTTCACTCATTTCCCTCTATTCAAGAGCATGTGGCATGCCATCCACAAAGCCTTTCGAAACACATGCATCTCCCTCGATGCATCACCGAGAGCCGGATAACTCACCACGACAATTTGACATTATTTCAGGATTTTAATGATCTGATCCCTCTGAACCATCTTTCTCTTCATCCCATTCCACTCCATGATACTCCGCTCGCTCACTCCATATCGAGCCGCAATACCGCTCAACGTCTCTCCCTTCGCCACCTTGTGCTTCAGAATCCCTGAATTCTTCTGATGCTGAGGCACTGCCTGAGGCTGGGGCTGAGGATACATTCCCGCTATACGACTCTCGAACTCCTTTCCCTTCCCCTCGGGCACCCTGAGAATCAAGCTTCCTCCCGGCACAGAATCAGAGATCAGAATAGGATTGAGGGTTTTGAATTCACGGTAGGTGATTCCCGCAGCCTCCGCCAGATCAACCACCGGCACAGGGTTCGCCAGCCGCACACTGACCTGATCCGCACGGATTGCCGGATAGCGGGCGTTCTTGGGAAGTGAGTAACCGTAGCGCTCCGGATGTCCCAATACTTCCTTGATGGAAAGAATCCGCAGGATGTATCTCTCGGTCTCCAGAGGAAGCTTCAGGGAATAGTAATTGTCAACCCGCTGCTTCCTCAATTCGTCCTGCACGCGCCGCTCACCGCAGTTGTATGCGGCGACGGCAAGCGTCCAGTTGGAGAACATTTCGTGGAGATTGCGCAGGTAGCGGAAAGCGCTTGCCGTGGCCATTTCAAAATCCATTCGCTCATCGATCTGGCCGTTCTGGTTCAGACCGAAATTCGCTCCCGTACTGCGAATGAACTGCCAGGGTCCCACTGCGCCGGCGGGGGAGCAAGCAGATACAATGAGGTCACTCTCGGCGACAGCCACGTATTTCAAATCATTGGGCAACCCGTTACGCACAAGCTCCTTTTCCAGCCATGGAAAGTAACGATCCATACGCTTCAGCCAAAGATAAACCTGGGCGTGGCTGTAAACTACCAGGGTGAATTCCCGATCCAACCTCTCCCGCACATCAGGAAGGTGCAACGGTACGCGCTCTCCGCAAAAGTCCATTCTTTCCGGCGGAGCGAAATACGGCACCGTCATGGCACCGGGTGCCGGCACCGTAACAGGGGTCCCTTCCCCCCACGCTCTCTCTCCCTGTTGACTCAAGCACCAGAATAGAATGAGGATTCCAAAAACGACGACTCGACACTTTCTTTCCTGGTTCATGCCCACACTCTCTCCCAAAATGCCCCCTTGACTTCAGACCTACGGAAAGACCACCCTTCCACCGGCTTCGAATTCGAGACGGATCAATGCGGACCCGGGGAGTCGCAACGAGCCCGTCACGAAAAGACCCTTGCGATTCAACTTCACATTCTGATGCCTCTTGTTG
>JAAYUJ010000109.1 GCA_012517775.1 Deltaproteobacteria bacterium | reverse complement strand
GCCGACGGTCCAGCCGGCTTGGGGAGACAGTCCCAACCCCAAATAGTTACGCACACTTGAAGCGGCATGGGAAATAGTGGCTCCAGCCCAGGTACCGAAATATTTCCCGATCATCCGCACAATCATGATGGTCATGGCCAATGGTCCTGCCGACTTCAGCACTTCCAGATCGATCTGCGCTCCAGCCATACCGAAGAAGAGGCCGAAGAGCGGTTCCTCGATCGGTTCGATCACAATAAAGAAATCGTTGCGTCGAGGTTCCAGATTGGCTGCAAGAAAACCTATGGTCATGTCCGCCAGGAGTGATGAGAGACCAAGGGAAGCTGCAACCCCGCTGGTGCTCAGAATCGCGCCCAATACAATCATCAGCATTGCTTCTCGTCGACGGACCAGTCGAGCAATCATGAGAAGGATCACTGCCGCAATCACGCCCAGGAGAACGGATAATCCGATCCCTTTCAGAGTATTTGCGAGCATTTCAATCCAGGAAACACTTGATGGTTTGGCCAGCACTTGGGAGAGAGCCTCGGCCAGTGTGAACAGGATGACGGTGAGACCATAGCTGAGGGCGATGACGCCCAGCAATGTCACGGTGAAAGGACCGCTTGCCTTGAGTTCATTGATGATCGCCAGGATGGCACCGGAAGCTGTAGCGACGCAAATAGCACCTATTAAGAGAGCCATGGGCAGATGGGTGTTGTATAATTCGTAAATCGGCGGTCTGAAGGCCGTCAAGAAAGGCATGATGGGAATCAGAACACCCGTTGTGAAGACCCATGACACTCCTGCCTGCAAAAAAGTGATCCAGATGATGCTGCTCCCTATACGCTTCAATCGTTCCAGCACCAGACTTCCACCGATCGAATACGCGATGACGGCAAGCCCCATTTCAGTGACAATTTGAAGGTCCTCATCGATCAAGGAATGGGAGAAAACGTTCAAGCAGGAGGGACTCACGAGCATGCCGACAAGCAGATAACCGCTGACGCGAGGCAACCTCAGGGAATTTACGGTTCGCCCTCCCAGATAGCCCAAAATCAACATTAAACCCACGGCAAGCAGGGGTTGCCCGATCATCAGAAGACTCCCTCACCCATTTGGAGCCATAACTCCAGGATATCCAGGATATCCAGGTTGGCAACGATCCGACCATCTTTGCCCAATACCGGAACATCACTCAGGTCATTTTCGATCATTCTCGCGATGACTGCACCAAGCTCTTCGTCTTCTTCACTGGTGATGAGTTGGGCATCCATGAGATCATCTACAATGCCGGGTGCAAGAAGCTCGGTAATGCGCCTGGAAACGATCACCGCATCCTCTACTCTTCCATCCAGGTAATAATGGAATATGGCATCCTTGAGGTGATTCAGGGTGATGGTCCCTTTTGGCTTTCCATCGGCATCCACCACATACAGAATCCTTCGATGATGGTCCTTGACCATCTCCCGCACCGCATCCCCGATGCAGCTTCCCGCCCTTATGACGGGTAAATCTCGTCCGGTTGACATGGAGTCAAGAAATGCCTCTACCGTCTGCCTTATCATTATCGAGTCTCCATATGGATTGAAGATTGCCTCGAAGCCGGTCATCCTGCCGGTTCTCGTCTGGGAGAGCAGATGTATGGAGCCAAGTGCGTTGAGAAACAGAACAGGAGAGCGGTACAGGTGGATGAGTGTCCATCCTCATTAATTATATTTTTAAATAAAAGAATTGACCCCCATATTTGTACTCTCTCCGTAAGTAGGTCGGGATTCCAATCCCGACACTTCTTGCGCCAAGGTGTCGGGTATGGAAACCCGACCTACAGAGCTGTCGCTGCCCCGGTTTATTGATAAGTTGCAATAGATCCGAATACTTATTTTTCGGGGAGTGCTCAAAAGCCTGATGAGGTTCCTACCCTTGACGTCTCAGCTTGAAGATGGTGTGTGTCACTCTTCAGTTGTTCGGAGAACGGAATATGACTCTGAAGGTAGTGCCTTGAGATCCTGACCGAAAGGAAATCTGCCAGCCGTGGATCATTTCCAGGATCAGTCTTGCGGAGTACAAACCGAGGCCGATACCCTCCTTCTTGCCATGGGTGACGTATGGTGTGAAGATCAGTCTCTGTATTTCTTCGGGGATTGCTTTGCCGCCGTTGTGAATCTCAAGAACAGGTGCTCCCTTTTCATCTTCTTCGAGGATCAACTCAACCGTCTTGGACGGATCTTCCGCTTCAACGGCATTCTTGAGGAGGTTTTCCAAAGCTCGTTCGAGCATTGACCGGTCTGCCTGAAGGGTCATCTCCCGGGTGGTGCGATTATGAAAGGAAATAGTCACACCTTTCGCGGCAGCCATGGGTTGAAGGTGTTCGGCCTTCAGACTGAGTAGAGCAGGCAGGTCCACGATTTCATTTTTGCGGACATATTCTCCTGTTTCCAGAAGGATGAGCTCTCTGGTGGAATTGAGCACCTCGATAGCGCTCTTTGATTCACTCTGAATGATTTCCGCATACTTGGCCAATTGGGCCTCCCTGTCACGACCGGGAGTTGCAGTGAGCCTTTTCGCCGCAAGGGAAATAATCACCAGTTTGTTTTTCAGATCATGGCGAGCGATACGATCGACTCTGTCACGCATGATTTCATAGCGTTTTCTAAGCGAGATATCGCGGACAGTGGCCGTGATATAGAATTCCTGGTTGCTGACCTTCAAGAGAGAATGGGTCAACTCAACAGGAAACAGTTCGCCGCTCTTGCGGAGCGCTTCGAACTGCCTGATATCGGATACATATGAATCATGGGCGTCAATGGTATGAATGAAACGATCGTAGCCTTCACAGTGCCGTTGACGATAGGCCGGCGGTATGATTGCGTCCAGCCCCATCTCCTGAATCTCCGCTTTGTCATAGCCGAACATGTCCTTGGCCATCCTGTTCCAGATGATGATCCTCTTATTCTGGTCTACAGTGATCAGCGCATCTGAAACAGAATCGACTATTTCCTCGAAAAACAAGTGAGCCATAAAGTCTTCCTTATTTCTTGGCCTCACCTTCAACCACTACAAGCAACTGCTTGCCACCTATCGAAAAAGCCTCTTCGACGGTACCACTCACTCTTATCCTCTCACCTTTCCGGGGTAGAGGCCTGGTTGTAACCACGGCTATTTCGCCGCTACCATCTTTGATCATAAAGTATTTCACCACAAAGAAGCTGACAGCATCCGTTACCTCGCCTTTTATCATCACCTGATTCCCTGCATACTCTCTCGGATTCTCGATTATTTTCCCAATGGAGGTAGAGGAAATCTGATCACAGCCAAGAGTGATCATAAGTAGAGCATACTGAATG
>JAAYUJ010000661.1 GCA_012517775.1 Deltaproteobacteria bacterium | reverse complement strand
ATGGCAACCCCATCTGCCAGCCGGTATTGCCCGCAGCGCCGGAAACCCCCAAGGCCAACCTGTTTTCTCACCAAGTGATCTTGGGCTCTGAAGGAGATGACACACAGATTACGTTGGCGACAGAAGATCGGGACTTTGTCCTCCAGTACGGCCTGGAGGGAAATGACACCCAGTATCTCTCGGGGGGCGATGGTGACGACTGGCTGGAACAGGAAGGCGGGGAGGGTGATGATAACCTCTCCATACTTGCTGGATATGGCAATGATATTCTCCATCAGGACGGCGGTAGCGGGAATGACATGATAAACGCCCAAGGTGGTCACGGTAACGACTGGATCCAACAGTTCGGTGGGTTGGCCGATGACAATATTAGTGCAATGGGCGACGAAGGAAACGATAATATTTACCAATCCGGTGGAGCGGGCCACGATACAATTCAAGCGGATGGGGGCGTTGGGGATGATCTCGCGTGGATAGACGGAGGCGAAGGGAACGACACTCTCAGCTACGACGTCTCCTCAGGTCAGGATACAGTCTATATCATAGGTGGACCAGGTATTGACGGACTGACGGTAAATCTTGGAAATTTACATGACTTCACACTGGTGGATGAATCCGGACAGGTCCTTTACAGTATCGGCAGCGGCGGCACTTATCTCATCGTTAAAGAACTGGAGCGGATCACGGTGCTGGGTGCCAACGGAGAAGTCGTCTACTCTCTGAACAAGACGAAAGTGGCGCCGATCTTGGCCCCGCTGCTTCTTCTGGATTGAGCGGGGGAATTCGTCCCAAGAAGGATACGAAGAACTGTAGGGTCTTAAACCTTGACAGGCGGCAAGAGACATTCTTTCTGACGAATGCCTCGATCGGACCGGCAACCACGTGTTCTCACGACATTTTCGCGCTGGGCTGATGGTCAGCGGTTCTTCCGGCCGGTCGCTCACACTGGCGTTAGCATGGTCTGTGCGACCTATGCCAGGCGTGCACCAGCCAATCACAAAAAAGGAATAGCATGCCTACGATCTCGATGTTTTACGGAATCATCATACGGATGTATTTTTCTCCAGGCGAGCACCCACCTCCTCATTTTCACGCGTACTACAATGAGTGTAAGGCCACCGTTGACATACATACATGTGATCTCATCGACGGCAACCTTCCTCGCAAGCAGACAAAGCTCATCCTGGCATGGGCTGAACTTCACCAAGAGGAGTTGATGGCCAATTGGCATCTTGTTATGAATGGCGAAGAGCCTTTTAAAATACAACCTCTCCAGTAAGGAGCACTACCATGTACCCCTCAGTAAAAGAAGTGACCCCCCACGATGACTTCACTCTTTCGCTCAGGTTTGAAAATGGCGAAGAAGGTATCCTTGACATAAAGCCATTGTTGCATTTTGGCGTTTTTCAGCGAATCAGAGACTTGGGCAATTTCATGCGTGTCCGCGTCTCATTCGATACCATTCAATGGGACTGCGGTGTCGATCTTGATCCGGAGTACGTCTATGGCAAGAGCAAGAAGGAATCAACCGATCAACAAGACGACATAATGACGATAAGTGTCTGAATTTGCTAACCTCTGTGTCGAGCGGACGCGCAACCACGTGTTCTTTTCAATTCAGTTCCGTAATCCAAAGTCTGCAGTGCTTCGGCGTGCCGCTCACACTGGCGTTCGCATGAGATGAATGTGAGGAGATGACTATGGCAATAGCAATCCATCGCGATACCGAGATGGTCAGACTGGTCGAGGAGCCGTTCAAGGACGAAGCCGAATTGCAGGCATGCCTTGAGCGGAGTCCCTATCTTCTCATGAAGGAATCCGAGCCGGCGGTTGCTACGGTCCAAACAGAAGTCGGTCTTCCGGCGGCGGGAAGCCTTGATCTCCTCGTTGTGGACAAAGAGGGTGTACCTGTGGCAGTGGAGGTCAAACTCGCCCGCAACGCACAATCCCGGAGAGAGGTTGTGGCTCAGGCGTTCGACTATGTCGCCGACCTGTCAAACCTGACCTTCGAGGAACTTGATGATATCGTTGACGGTGCATTGGCCGGAGCTCTACAGGAACTTGTCGGCCTGGAGCAGAGCGCCCTTGTCCGCAAGCAGTGCGCGACTAACCTTCGCGCTGGGCGCATTCGGCTCGTTGTCGCAGTGGATTCCGCAGGCGAAGACCTCATCCGCATCGTTAGATACATCACTGACCACAGCGACATTGACGTTCGCCTCGTCTGCATCAGCAAGTTTGACGGCGGCAGGATACTTGTGCCGCGGATCTTGGTATCGCGAGCCAGTGACGTTGATTCAGCAACTGTTCGCAGACGGGAACAAGGCGAACTTGACCCAGCCTTTTCTGCCGTGATCCACGAATATGATCGCATCGCGGATGAGGAACTGCGAACTCGTGGCCACAGTAGGAGTTACCGCCAGATACGGGCAGACGAGTGGCCAGGTGGTATCCATTACGAATTCATGAATCGCCAGGATGAGATCGGAGCTGAACTCCATCTTGAATCCAATTCTGTAACTGCACTCACCCCGCAGCTTGCGGCTCTGGGTGGGCAGGAACTGATGCCAGGTCTGTCGCTGGTATGGGACCCGCGTTGGTCTCGTGGTCGTGGACGCCTTGTGGCCAACATCGCCAAGAATGAGAAACCAGAGGTGGCAGTCAAGGCCATGCAGGCGCTCCTGGCGCGGACGCAGGCCCTTGTGGAAAAACATGCGAAGAGATAGAAATGCGAACCACCGCCTGCAACACTACGCCGGTTCCGCTGCGCTTCACCGGCGAGGTTGAGGCGGGGCGTT
>JAAYUJ010000660.1 GCA_012517775.1 Deltaproteobacteria bacterium | reverse complement strand
GATCCCGCCTTCTCGGAAGCACAGCTTCAGGATCTTCTCCAGTCCATGTACCAGCGGTCGACACAGCCTTTTTCCGTTCCTGCGGCCCAGGTATCTTCATACATTGGACAGCCGGGTGCTCATGCCCCCGCCGCATCGACCGAACAGCCTCTCCTCGTGACGACAGATGCTCCCTCATCGCTCGAGACGACGATCGCATCCGTCCCTGCCCCCCAGGAGCCCGGAGACATTATTGAAAAAGTCGTTGCCATCATCATGGAAGTCACCGGATACGAACGAGATGAAATCGAGCCGCAGATGGACTTGAGGTTGGATCTGGGGATTCGATCAAGCAGGCTTCCCATTATCGTCGATCACCTGGAAAGGCGCTTTTCTCTCCGCATCAGGATGGAAGAGTTTCTCGACGTCCGCACCGTTTCCGAGATGGCGGAGCGCATTGTCCAACTGACACAGGGCAGCCTTTCGGCCGCTCCTGCTGAGGAACCTTCATCGTCCGATCTTCCGCTCAAGTCGAAAACAGCTCGCGATACGCGGGCTGAAGACGACCTGAAACGCCTTGTTTTTAAACATCTCCCCGTGACTGGCGATAATGACAATCCTCACTTTCTGACTCCTGAAAGCACCGTCGCTTTGCTCGCACCGCTGCTTGAATCAGGATTTGCCGCAGAGCTTGCCAGGTTGATGCAGGACCATTACAAGCTCAAAGTTCGGACTGTCCCTTTCCTTGATGGACAAGGAGAGAAATCGAGAAAGGACTCGGCATTTTTTTTCAAAGACGACCCGCAGGCACGTCTCGATCCATACCTGGACAATAGTCCCACAGACTTTTTCCTGATAGTCATCGACAAGGATGTGGATTCCCGTCTGCGCTCCGCCGAGGATGTCTGCCGCCTGCAGGAGCGGCTTTTCCTCATGCTGAAATCCATTTTGGCCTTCCCGTCCGGGAAATCGATCCTCCTTATACAGGATAACAAAACCCCATCGACATGGAGGAGCGTACTCGCTGATGGAGTGGTGGGAATGTTCCTGAGCGCCGCAATGGAATATCCTTCCCGTCAATTCAGGAGTGTGAAGGTCGAGGATGCCGCCCATCTTTGCGATCTGCTCCCGCAACTGCTGGATAACCGGCAACCTTTGCTGGACCTCACCTTAAGCCGGGATGGTCTCACCACTCGGGTCTGGCACAGAGATCCCGTCGTGCTCCGCGACCTTCCCAACTTCACTATAAACGCCGGGGACGTCATCCTGGTTTCGGGCGGTGGCTACGGCATCACCACACAACTGGCACGCGCTCTTTCCCCATTCGCTCCCAGGATAATACTGCTTGGGCGCACTCCTATCGACTTGCCGGAAGCACTGGCAAGACACCTTGAAAAGGAAGAGTTTCCCGAGAAAGCCTTACGCTGGGAGATCATCCAGATCAACCCCAAGATCACTCTGGATGATCTGAACGCGCAGATCGATCGTCTCCGCAAGACTGTCAAGATCCATAAGACTCTGAAGGAGTTCCGCCGGGCGGAAATGGATGTTGAGTATATCTCCTGCGACGTTGCCGACGAAAGGCAGGTCAAGGCGGCCGTTGACAGGGTTGTCGTCCGTTACGGCAGAGTCGACGGCATCATTCATGGCGCCGGTGTCCTTCAGGACAAGTATATTTCCGACATGGACACGAAGACGTTTAAGAAGGCGGTCGAGGTGAAGCTTCTCGGCGCCTGGAACCTTTACCGGGCCGCCCGTGGAGCAGGCTTGAAGTTTTTCGTGGCCCTCTCCTCCATTGTGGCCATCCAGGGAAACATGGGCCAGACCAACTACGGAGCTGGAAATCGCATGATGTCCAGACTGCTTGCGGAGCTCGCCGAAGAGAATCCTGCTGTCCTTTTCAAAGCCCTCATGCTGCCCCCCGTCAGCGGTGGGGGTATGGCTGAAAACAGAGAAATTCGGGACATACTGGAACGTTTCGGAGTCGGATACATCGGTTTGAACGATCTTTCTGAAATGTTCTGCAGAGAGATCTTTTTCGGGGCACCCGGGGATGTATGGGTCATGTGGATGAAATCCCTGCCCCCCGCAAAAACCGTTTTGCTGGAGGGTGTGAACATGGAGGAAATGAAGGAATCCTTCTCCATCGGCTTGTCTTCGTTTTCTCCGCAGGACTATCCCATGATCGACGCCATTGAGCGCCTCGATCTCGAGGAAGGATTGTTGCAGGCGCGACGGACTTTCTCACATGAAAAGGATAACTGGCTTGCAGACCACAAGCCCTTCAAATTCCTCAAGAACCCTCTCGTTTCCGCCATCATGGCTATCGAAAGCTTTGTGGAAGCCTCTCAACTGCTGATCCCCTACCTCACAATCCGCGAGGTGCGAAACATTCAATTCACCAATACCATCGACGTCGGACCGGAAATGGAGCGCCAGACACGCATCACCTGTCAACAGCGGCATAGGGGAAAGGAAGTGCACTGCGAATGCACTCTGGGTGCCTATGATGTCAATCGCAAAGGACGGCGGCTGGAGAGTCTTGAACTCTGCTACAGCGCGGAGTTGATCGCTTCCCGTGGCCCACGGGAACAGCCTGCGGAATTCGAAGGGTTTCCCATTCCCATGGATGAGCTCAACGGGCGCCCCATGCAGAAAAACGAAATCATCCGCTGGTACGAACAAAGATCAGACATCCGGGGCCTCTACAGGGTCCTGGAACATATCGACGGCTACGGCTCCTCCGTCATTTCCGGAAGCATGATGTACCCCGCAGGAGCTGAATTCTCGTTCTCAGAAGACTCTGGAGGGCACTACCCCCGATATGCTCTGGAGGGACTGATGCAGCTGTGCAGCTTTTATGTGATCATGAGGGACGAATCGGAAACCAGAGCGATGATCCCGGCGAAAGTGAAGACTCTTCGCTGGTTCGCTCCTTGCGACGGTGGCGATGTCATCCGACTGGAAGCTCGTTTGATCCAGGAAGACGATCATGGCCTTGTGTGGGATTCACTGGCTTCACATAGGAGTGGGCGGCCCGTGCTGGAAGCACGGGGGATCCGCATGCGGTGGTTCGGTGTTTAGAATTAATCCATGAACATCGCGATGTTTTGAGCAATTTGTTGAATCCATTTGTATTGACTACAATGAAAAACCTTTGCGGGGATCGATATGCGGTCAATCTCGCTTGCTACTGCCGGTGTCGGCGGGGTTCGCCAGGCGAAGATGACTCTACAGAAAACCGCAGTGCCTTCTGTCGCGTGGAATTCGGCCTGCCCTCGCCGGAGCTGACACTCCAATGCTTATAGTTTCACAAATAAGTATGATGAGTTGTTGGAGATTGCGTGGAATCGGCAAAGCATGGATGGTGCAATGGCCAAAGCACCCTTCGCAAACGAGTTGGCCGGAGCTATTTGTCATGGCTTCACTCATGTGGAGGCGGTTTCGAACAATGCCGTGATCCGTGATCCGTTGTCCGTAACACACAACGGAAGAACCGCAGCTCCTGTGGAGTGACATGGCCTTTGAAAGTGCAGAGGCCCATGTGGTGATGCAGCAAAAAGCTTACTTTTCCCGCGTCCGACCTGTGGTGAAGGACAAAAGGGAAAGACCGCAATACCGGCTTATCGTGAGTAAAGATGAGCTGAGGAGGCTTGCCATTCGGAGTTGAATCATCTTCCTGAGATTAAAGATAAAGCCTCAGCGTACTCCCAGTCATTGTGACCACAGTAATTCCACATTGTGTTGGTGCTCGTCTCCCCGTTGCAGAAGATCGGCTCCAGAATGTCCTTGACAGAATGCGAGACAGCTGCTATCGGAAGACCCTCAAAAAATGGATTTTCCCTCATTTCGTAGACAGAATCCACAACAGGTGCTGCTCAGAAATCATCAAAAGATTCCGCTCTTCCGAATACACGATGACGCCTGCAAGCGCGCATTGGTCGATGCAACAATGCGCGTCATCGAAAGCCGTTGGTATATATTGGGAGCTGAAGTCGCGGCATTTGAGCGAGACTTTGCCGCGTATTGCGGGGTAGCTCATTGCGTGGGAGTTGCAAATGGAACCGATGCCCTCGAGTTGGCTCTGCGGGCACTTGGTGTTAAACGGGGCCACACCGTATTTTTGGCCGCAAACGCCGGGTTCTACGGAAGCACCGCTGTTCGACTCACCGGTGCGGTGCCCTATTACGTCGATGTCGACGAGGAAACGCTAACACTATCGCCACGCTCCCTGGAGCACGCCTTCCGGCAGGACAACCCAAAAGCCGTCATCATTACCCACCTCTACGGGCAACTCGCTGACATCCAGGACATCGTAGAAATCGCCACCCGCAAAGGTGTGCCAACAATCGAAGACTGTGCCCAGGCTCATGGAGCATCGCGCGGCGGGCGGAGGGCCGGCAGCTTTGGCACGGTCGGCTGTTTCAGCTTTTATCCAACGAAAAACCTCGGCGCTCTAGGCGATGGGGGAGCGGTGACGACAAACGATCCAGCCGTGGCTGCCCACCTGCTCCAATTGCGGCAATACGGCTGGTCCATGAAGTATCGAGTCGACACTCCCGGCGGCAGAAACAGCAGGCTCGATGAAATGCAGGCTGCCCTGCTGCGTGAGAAATTGGGAATGCTTGATGGTTGGAATGGCGAACGAAGGCGAATAGGAAATCGCTACAACCAAGCGTTTGCGCGGCTGCCAGTTCGCTGCCCGATTTCACTGGGGGAGGACTTCGTTGCCCACCTTTACGTCGTACGGCACGCCGAGCGGGACGCTCTGCGCTCGCACCTGGAAGGGTGCGGCATCGGAACGGACATCCACTACCCGGTGCCTGATCACCTACAGAAGGGTTACGCATCACACCAGTCAGAGGGGGACCTTCCCATCACCGAAGACGCCTGCCGGACGGTCTTGTCCCTGCCCTGCTTTCCCGGCCTTGCAGACACTGAGCAAAAACGCGTGATTTCCGCGCTTGAGAGCTTTTTTGAAGGGAGGTCTGGAGCATGCTGAGCCTGGTCATCCCCGTCTATCGCAATGAAGACTCCATTCACGAACTTCTCGAGGCCATCGGACATTTGAACCGTGAACTGTGTGGCCAACTTGAGGCCGTCCTCGTCGTCGACGGAAGCCCCGATCGCTGCTATGAAAGGTTGCGCTTCGCCCTTCCCCGGCAGCCATACCGAGCCAAGTTGCTGCTTCTCACGCGCAATTTCGGGTCGTTTGCAGCAATTCGAGCCGGTTTGGAGGCTGGCGGAGGCGAACGCTTCGCAGTGATGGCAGCCGACCTGCAGGAACCACCGGATCTCGTTATAGCAATGGACCATGCCCTGCGGCGCGACGAGGCAGATGTCGTCATCGGAGTTCGCGAAAGCCGTGCGGACCCAATTCTCGCTCGTCTGCCGGCGGCGGTCTTCTGGGCGCTGTATCGTCGGTTCGTGATTCCCGAGGTGCCGCCCGGCGGCGTGGATGTATTCGGCTGCAACCGGAGCTTCCGCAACCAACTCCTGCAACTTGAGGAGCGGCATAGTTCACTCATCGCACAGATCTTCTGGCTCGGCTATCGACGGAAGACGATAGGCTATGTGCGTAACGAGCGTCGCCATGGCAAGTCGGGGTGGACATTTCGTAAGAAGTTGAACTACCTGATGGACAGCATCTTTTCCTTTACAGATTTGCCGATTCGCCTTCTCATCCGGGTAGGTGGCGGCACCGCGTTTCTCTCTCTGGTTTTTGCCCTGGCTCTCGTAATTCTGCGGCTGGCAGGAGGAATCAACGTTCCCGGCTACGCTGCTACAATGGTTGCAATCGTCTTTTTCGGTTCTCTGAACCTGTTTTGGCTCGGTATTGTGGGCGACTATGCGTGGCGCACCTATGAAAACACGAAGTGCCGCCCCTTGCACGTCGTACTTCGAACACATGAGTATAATGGCAACTGAGTCGGCGGGATGGATGGTTTGAGTCGCAACCTGAAGGAGAGGGCGTTTTTCCATTCGTCGCTGAGCTTTCTATACCGACGTCGGGAGTTTCTGGCCAACAGGTTCCTGCAGCGCTTGACCCTTGACGTTGAAGAGGGTGCCGTGACACGAATCGGTGATCAGGCCTTTCTGTTCGTCCGTACGCTCGAGTGGGATACGAATTATTTCCGATGTCCAACCTATCGAATAGAATTCGCTGACTGGACCTCCCATTGTGATGCGCCGGTGAATGCGCTTGCACACACTCTCACGAGTTTTCTCTCTGAGCTTAAGGAGCGGCATCGGCGCTACTATGTCTTCGCCGAAGTACCATCGGAAGACCTTGCGATGATTCAGGGGTTGGGAGCTGCGGGTTTTCGCCTGATCGAGACGCGATTGGGATATTTTCGGGATGACCTTCAGGATTTCACGTGGCCGCAGCGTTTTGCGGTCCGGGAAGCGACCGAGGCCGACATTTCGAATCTGCGCGAAGTCGCATCAAATGCGCGAAATCGTTATGATCGATTCCACGCGGATGGTTTTTTTTCTGTGCAGATTGCCGACGAGTTCCTGGCAGTGTTCGCAGAGAACTCTGTAAAGGGATTCGCGGATGTCGTTCTCGTGCCGAACGACGGAGAGACGAAACCGGACGCGTTTTTCACAGGACGGTTTATCCCTTGGGAAGCCGGTCACGATAGCGGTGCAGTGGGACAGATCGTTCTTGTAGCTGTGGGCGAAACCCGACGTGGTTGGCATCTCAAGTTGATGAGTGAGATGGCTCTGTGGTTCAAAGGGAGGGGTGTGCGTGTGTTATACATGGTTACACAGGCAACAAACCGCCCGGTCATTCGAAACTGTGAAAAACTCAGTTTCCGCCTAGGGCGTGTAACCCACATTCTGGCATCCAGCAGGTCAGACTGTGCCAACTGATGATTCCCACCCACGGCGGGCAAAGATCGCCCAATCCGCACGCGTGCTTGCAGGTGCATTTCTTGGCGAGTACGTTTTGGTCGAAGAAGACGCTATCATCGGCCCCAGCGCGGTCGTGCTCGGCCCGGCGAGCGCCGAAGAACCACACACCCTTGTCTGCAAAGGGGCAGAGATTGGCGCTAATGCGACTGTGCTTCCGGGCATCACCATAGGTCTGCGCGCTCGTGTGATGCCTGGCACCGTGGTCGGACGGTCTGTTCCCCCGCTTGCAATTGTGGAAGGGAATCCGGCGCGGATTACTGGATATGTCGGGACACCAGATAATCGCGAGCAGGAGGGGATTCGACTCCAAGCTGCCCAGACCGGTATAAGACAGAGTCGAGTGAACGGCGTGACACTCCATCGCTTCCGCATGGTCCCGGACCTGCGCGGCAGCTTGACGGTCGGGGAGTTTGCCCGCGAGATCCCGTTTGTCCCCAAGCGGTATTTTCTGGTCTTCGATGTACCTACCGCAGAAACGAGAGGAGAGCATGCTCACCATCGGTGCGAGCAGTTTCTGGTTGCCGTTCGCGGCAGCGTGAGCATTGTTGCCGACGACGGCGATATGCGGGAGGAGTTCATCCTTGATCGTCCGCAACTGGGGCTCTACCTGCCACCGATGACATGGGCAATCCAGTACCGCTATACGGCCGACGCCATTCTCCTCGTCTTCGCCTCGGAGTATTACGACCCGGCCGACTACGTGCGCGATTACGGTGAGTTCTTGGCGCTGGCAAAGCGACGGCAGGCGCAGTAATGATCACACCAACAAATAACGCACTCGCCGGTTACCGGGTGAAGTCCGGTGCCTTTGCGAGATTCCTGCTTTCCGGAGGTTTCAACACCGCTGTCACTTACGCGCTCTACTTGGCACTCCTCCCCTTTTTGTCCTACAGAGTAAGCTACACAATAGCGTTCGCCGGCGGCATTGTGTTGGCTTACGCACTGAACCGCCTTTTTGTTTTCAGGGCGAAGGGCACATTACTCACTTTGTGCCTCTTTCCGCTCGTCTACATACTCCAATATGGGGTCGGCCTCGCAGTGGTGTCTCTTTGGGTAGAATGGTTGCATGGTATGGAATGGCTGGCGCCCGCGGTGGCGATTTTCGTGACGGTTCCACTCACTTTTCTTCTTTGCCGGCTCTTGTTTCATGGTCACAGGGAATGAAAGGGTGGAGTGGAGATGATGCCTTGAAGACTGAGGCGTCTCTTGCCGACTCACTGGCGTTGCCGGTGACAAGAGCGGCATTTCGCTGGGCGTTGGCGCCTGGACCGCTGTCAGTTCTGTTGATCGCGATGATTCATGTGCTGACGTTTTACAGGCACTATGCCGGCGTGTCCCTTTTTCCATGGGATTTTGTATGCGGCTACCATGCAGGTGCATTTTCCTATTTTCGCGACCTCTATTTTGGGAGCTTCCAGCAGTGGGAGCCCCATGGGTCGATGGGTTACCCGACAGCCCTGGCCCTGCAGAACTCCTCCTATTATTGGCCTCTGATGTTGTTGACGGCCCTGGGTGTGCCCTATACGCATCACGTGGCTGCAGCAGTGCAATCCCTCCACGTTCTTTTTTCCGGCTTTGGCATGCTGGCCCTCCTTCGTTCCCGACAGGTCGGGTGCCTAACAGCAACCCTGGGCGCCGTCGCTTTTATGTTTTCAGCGGCCTTTTTTTCCAATGCGCAGCACACGGATATCGTCCGCGGAGCGGCATATGTGCCCTGGCTGTTTCTTGGCCTTTCACCTGCTCTTCTCATCAAAGGTCGCTGGCATATGGTCTGGCCGACCATATTGCTGGCTGGATTTCTGGCGGGTTCTTATCCCGGCATAGTTATAGCAGCGGTATATTCCCTCTCCCTGTGCTATCTGTTTGCCTTGGCTCGACTGCCCAACTGGAATGAGCGGTCCATTGCGTTGCGTAACGCCTTTCTGGTCGCACTGGCAAGCTCTTTGATCGTTCTTCCGAAATACCTGCCACTAGTTGCATACCCCGGAGAATTTGCTCTGATTCCGCCCGGGGATCACACACGACTTCTTCCTGTTCATATTCTGTTGTTTTTTTTCGGTTTCGAATCGCAGAATTTGCCAGCCGATGTAACGATGCGATCAATGTTCCTTCCGCCGCTCGCTTTGACCACGCTGTTCTTTATCACTCCAAAAGTGCTGCGCAGGAACATGGATTTGATTGCTGCAGCATTGTTCTCTTTGGCGATTGCGATATCGAGTCCGGTGAGCGATGCTTTGAAGGGTGTGCTGCCCGGTGCACCAAGCAGCCGTTTTTTTCTTTCAGATTATCGCTCCTTCATTCACTGTGCTTTGATCGTCCTGTCGATTACATCCCTTCAGGAGGTATTTGACCGTAAGGTTTCGCATCTTGGTGTTCGCATCGGCCTCTGGGCGGCTTCGGCTTCAGTACTAACTGGCATCGCCTTTTATGTGCTGGAAACCAGAGATGTCCTAAGTGGAGTTCTCGGCATTGTGCTCGCATTCATCTGGGGTGCGGTCATTGCCTATGGACCAAGAGACCGATGCCAAAAACCTCTTGTCACACTCGCTGTTCTTGCCGTTTTCGCGGGGTCATCGGCTTTTTGGCAAGAACACAGTCGCGTGTGGACGCACCTGAAGTTCGACGAATACTCCAGGGCGTCCTGGGGTTTCGACTTCAATCATTTCTATGAGCAACCCCGGAAGTTGCATTCGGCGTATCTGATAGTGCCACATTCCCTTGCTGAGAGACCAAAGCGGCAGGGATACCCTGATTATCTCAGTTTTGGGATCAGCGGTTTGTATACGGGTTCCTATGTGGATCTGGCCCACGATGTGGGGCTGCGCCTGAACCGCATCCTCGGCCTTCTCGAGGCGAAGCGCCAGGACGCGAACCTCGACCGATTTGTCATGGACTCGAGTGCCTGGTTTGTCGTTCCACCGGATCGCCTGGAGGATCCTGCAGAGATCGATCGATGCCTACGGGTTGACTGTGAATCCTCAGCAGTCGACGTGGAAATGAAGAGCTTTTCGGGCGCGTCTGCAACCTATTCGATTATCGCGGAACACGCGTTCGCATTGGTGGAAAACGAGGTGTATTTCAGAGGGTGGCAGGGGTGGTTGGTCCACCCGGAGACACCGGGTTCGAAGCCACTTCGAATCGAGGCTCGTGAGGCGGCTTATGGGCTGAGAGGGTGGCTGCTGCCTCCGGGAGTCTACGAATTGCACACTGAGTTCAGACTGCCGTTCCGCAGAATAGCGCATGCAGGATCTGCGACCGGGATTCTGGTTATGCTCTCTTTTTTATTGATCCCATCGCCCTGGAAGCGAAGACCAGAATCCGTGCCTCGAGCATATCCAAATCAGTATTAGCAGTTCCTTGCCAAATCCTATCTGCCTGTGGCTTCCGGAGCCACGTGATATTGTGTTGTTGGCAAATACGCTTTATGATCCTGGCAGGCAACAATGAAGCTCAGCTGAATTAAAATAAGGACTCCCGACCGACTGATCCGTATCGATTCTATTCATTTTTGTTCCTGGCCCCGGTTGTGTGGAAGGGCGGGAACAGGTTCCGAGGAATCACGGCGGTGTCCACATAGGTTTCTTCACAGACTTGAAAGTACCGGAAAAGTGGAAATCCACCGTCACGAACCGCACATGCAGAGCGAATGCTTTACACTGACCCTGAAACTTCGGGATCGGACCCTTCTTGCAGGATCGATTCCATGGCCCAACAAAGGATTCCATTCAATCGTCGGACACCATGTTTCCATTGCCAGGAAGAATTTGCTGACGGGCCTCATGAGAAAGGCGGCATCGGAAAAGGTGGTCCATGCATGGGACATCGATCGGATGCAGTACAGGGAGGGATGTCAAAGGGTCACTCACGACGTCATGGGAAAACCGCGCGTTCATCGATATGAGGGGTCGGGACCGGCTGTATCGTTCAGCTACGGAGCTGATCGCCTTTGGGCGGCTCTGGGGGACTGTTCCATCGATATCGGGGTGGATATTGCCGACCCTTGCGACTTCCAGGGGAATTACCCCTTTCACCAGGCGTTCCTAGAAGCAGACTGGTCCGAGATACCGTGCCCTTTGCACCGTCAAAGCGCCGATGCAGCCGCCTTTGTGTGGTCGTTGAAAGAGGCCGCAGTCAAGGCTCTGGGGAGCGGTTTTCATTATTTCGGTCCCCTGGATGTGGCCATCCGGCGGTCACAAGACCGTGGAGGGGATATGCTCTTCGAGTTCGTCTTCTCCCCTGCCGACCACGAACTTGCAGAATCCGTGCGTTATGTCAGGGTGGTCGCCGCTGCATGGCGTATGGGCAGATTCTGGCTTGCTTTGGCTTCATGCGGCCGTCATGCCGCAGAACCTTTCCGCCAATCTCTATTTACCCGAAGGGCCATTCATCCATGAAAGCCCTGGTGACTGGAGCATCCGGGTTTATTGGAAGTCACCTGACCGAGCACCTGATCCACTCAGGGTGGCAGGTGAGATGTCTCCTGCGACGAACCAGTTCCCTGAGGTGGCTCGACGGCTTGCCCATCGATCTTGTCACAGATGATCTTATCCATCCGCGCAATCTTTCTCGTGCCCTGATTGATGTGGACGTGGTCTTCCACGCGGCTGGCGTGACCAAGGCAGCAAACCGGCATGCTTTCTTCGAAGGGAATCTGCTCACAACGCGACATCTTGTGGATGCATGCGCCCGGAGCGGGAACGCCGATCTTAGGTTCATTTATATCTCCAGCCTTTCTGCGGCCGGCCCCTCCCTAAATGGCCGCCCCCTGGAGGAGGATGATCCACCAGCCCCCGTTTCCTGGTACGGGCGATCGAAGCTCCTGGCCGAGGACACGGTACTTCGGGGATTTCCCCCGGAATTGCTGAGAATCATTCGCCCTCCCATCGTATACGGTCCACGGGACCGAGACTTTCTGCAGGTCTTCGAGTGCGTTTCACTGGGTTTTCACTTCGTGGCCCGCCCAGGATGCCAGAGAGTCAATTTTATTCACGTGGATGACCTTGTTCGTGGCATTCTTCTGGCAGCCCGGTGGAAAGGTAACAATCAGCCGACTTTTTTCATGACCGGCGAGGGTGATCATGACTGGCCCTCCATTGGGAAATCCGTCGGCCGGGCCTTGGGCCGCAAGCCCCTGATGCTTCCGATCCCCGTGCCCGTCCTGCAGGGAATCGGCGGAGTGGGATCCTTTCTCTCCAAGGCCATGGGAAAAGCTCTCGTACTCAACGTCGACAAGATACGCGAAGCCACTCAGCCCCATTGGCTGTGCAGCAACGCAAAAGCGACGGAGCAGCTAGGGTTCTATCCCTCCATAACGCTGGACGAGGGGCTGGCATCGACCGCAGATTGGTATCGAAAGGCCGGATGGCTTCGGCACAGTCCCTCACAGCCTTTCATGAGAACCTGATTAATGAAGGAGTCTCCCGCTGTACAGGTCGCTTTGCCTGCCCCACCTTCCGCCGTCGGGAGGCGAACCCCGACTGGTGATGGGATAGAGTCAAGGCTTATGAGAGCAAACTACCGCCCTCAGCGACAGGAATGGAGTGCAACACCGCATGAACCCGACAATCAGTGTCGTGATCCCCGTGCTCAATGAAGCTCATCATCTCTCGGAGCTGTTGCCACTCCTGGGACAACAGGAACACCAGCCCCTGGAAGTGCTGGTGGCTGATGGGAACTCATTGGATGGTTCTCCCGAAGTGGCTCGCAGGTTCGGCGCAATGGTCATTGCGGGCGGCAGACCCGCGGCGGGACGCACCGCCGGTGCACTGGCTGCACAGGGAGAGTGGGTGTGCTTTCTTGACGCCGATACAAGACTTCCCAACAGGCAATTCCTGAGACAAGCGTTGTCCGAAGTGGAGAAACGCAGGCTCGTTGGCACTGTCGCGGACAATCGGGCATATTACCGTCCAGGGGACTATGGCTGGGACCGATGGTGGATCAGAGGCTGGGATCGTTTTCTCCTCGCATCCCTCAATAGCGGCCAGCGAGCATGGCTGTGGGCAGGCTTCCCCGTAGGACAGGCCGTCTTCATGATGGTTCGCAGGGATGTGTTCCTGGAAGTCGGGGGATTCGATGCCTCAGCGGAACCATACGAAGACTCCGAACTTCTCCTTCGCCTTCACCGTCGCATCCCTCCCTCTCCAGGTCAACATTCATCGGTAGGGGTTCTGGCACCTTCCCTGTACGTTCTCGTCTCCACCCGAC
This sequence comes from Deltaproteobacteria bacterium, assembly GCA_012517775.1. Lineage (GTDB taxonomy): Bacteria > Desulfobacterota > Syntrophobacteria > Syntrophobacterales > Syntrophobacteraceae > JAAYUJ01. The sequence goes on along the minus strand of JAAYUJ010000660.1, from coordinate 3,233 downwards.
GTTGGGATGTGAAAGGGCGGTGGTGGTTCCCCATTTGTCTCGGCGTCCGGGGCTCGCTCCTTCGCTGGCTGCTCCAGCGGGAATTGCCCATTGCGAACTACTGGAGGCTCAACGAAACTCAGGGCTATCGGGAGGTCTATTTCTCTCAGTCGGAACCCGGAAGCGGCAAGGGTCGGAGGTCCCGTTGAAAGTGATCGCCACTGTGGACGTCGAAGAAAATGGCCTGTTTTGCGGGGACTATCCGCAGAGGCCGCCGGGGGTGGGAAACTTCGAGGAATTGGGCCAATTGCGATTCATTCAGCGGGAGTCTGCCTTTCCTCTCACCGTTCTGCTCTCTTATCCTGTGAAACAAGACCCGCGGTGCCGTGAAATACAACAACCATGTCAGCGGGATTTCGGCGCTGAAATCGGCTGCCACTTTCACATTCTGAATACGACCCCCTTTTTCGGATCTTCATCGAAGAGAGCCGATCAGTTCGGGCGATATCCAGCTTGGCGTTTCCCATGCTCCGCACCAAGAGGGATACGGTCCTGTCGGATTTTCGCCATCTCTTCTCAGTCGGAATCCAACCGGCATTGTTCCCGCTGTTTTCCATGACTTGGGCGACCAGGCTCTACCGGCAGAGAGGCGGCAAGTGTCTCATCCTGTTTCTCCACCCCCCCAAACTGCGTCCCGGAGCTACACCCGGCTTTCGAAGCAAGAAGGCGGTCTAAGACATATGAGGAAAACGCAGGACTCTATCACCGATGCTGTGAAGGAATCCCTTTGACCGTCACAAATGACGCACCAATGAAGAGGAGTTTAATGAAAACCGCCGGCGAACAACCTCCTGTTGCTGTCCTTATCCTGAATTACAACGGAATGCGGTTCCTCCCCGATTGTCTGGCGTCACTGGCTGAATACACCTCTCCCCTTACCCATATCTATCTCATCGACAATGGCTCGACCGATGCATCAGTCTCCTGGACAAAAGATCGTCATCCAACAGTACGTATCATCGAAAATACGCAAAACCTTGGATTTGGGCCAGCCTATGACCCTGTCATCCGGGAACTGCATGAATACAAGTACTTGGTCCTGCTCAATAACGACACAGTTGTGAAAAGGGATTGGCTGACTACCCTCATAAGAACGGCAGAAGGCGATGAACGGATTGCAGCGTGCGGCTCAAAAATACTCATGATGCACAACCGCTCCCTCATCGACCACGCCGGGGGGCTCTACACATGGATCGGTGCCGGTCTTGACATAGGCAAGTGGACGGAGGATTGCGGAGAAGCATCATCGGAGAAAGAGACGGGATTCGGGTGCGGTGCGTCCCTTCTCTTGCGCAGAACTGCATATATGGGTGTAGGGGGGTTCGATACTTCCTACAAGATGTACCATGAGGACGTGGATCTCTGCTGGCGGTTGCGCATGGCTGGCTATTCCGTCGTGCATGTGCCGTCTTCCGTCGTTTACCATCACGGCGGAGGGATCATCCATCAGGGGACGGACCGACACCCTGCCCGAACTCTGTACAGCCAGAAAAACAGGCTTGCCAACATCCTGAAAAACATGCCTGCAGAACTCATACCTTCAGCCCTCACCATTTCCACAATGTATGATTTGATTAGAATCGTGAGACTTGTGGGTCTCGGGAGGAGAAACGTGGTCCGAGCGATTTTTCAGGGGTACCTGGAAACCTTTGCCTCTTTAGGAGGGTTGCTCTTGAAGCGCCGGCGCTTCCGTTCGCGGAAAGGCGTCATGGACGGGCGCACAAAACCGTTCCTTGCCTCTCTTCGCCATTCCACCATCGCTTACTGGAGCATGGTCCAATCCCAGAGGGTCACCTGCAAAACAGGCAAGAATCTATCCCGTCATTGAAGGAAAGAAATCCGCCGAGGATTTTCCCGGGCTTCTTCCGGGAGATGCCTGCGTGTCGGCAAAGCAGGATACCGCATCCACTGCGGCATTGACATGCTTGTGTCCATTTCTCTCCAGAATCCGCGTCAGGAGCAGTTCAAACATTCCCATGGCTTCCAGCAGCATTCCTCCGAGCACCAGAAACGATCCCATACTCACGTAGTACCAGTGGTAAGTGATGTGAGCGGTGGTAAGGTATTCAACCAAGACCCCTCCGTTGAGAGCAATGCCCCCCAGAATGGGAAAAAACCCTGCGATCAGCATGCTTTTCGTCGAGCAAACGGAGAGGAGAAACCTTTCCATGAACGATCTTCTGTGACTGCTCCGGTTGAGGACCTCTGCCACCCGCTCGGCCACAACCCCTATGGTGAGGAGAATGACACCTGCGAGACCCGCTGCATTGATGGCAATGAGGCGGTAGATGAAATGGGCAGGAATCTCCCCGCGAATGACATAGGTGTGAATTGGAGCGAGGCTGTAACACAAAGCCACGAAAAACAGGAAAGCGGCTGTCCATCCGAAAAACTTGAGAGGACGATAGGTGAGGGCGATTTCCAGGATGCTGTGCAGGAAACGGACGCCATCCTTCAAGACCTTGAGCTTCGACCGTCCAACGCGTTCGCTGTATGGGATGGGGACCTCCAAAATGGTCACGCCGTCCTGGAGAATAGCCCTGCAGCTCATGGCCGGCGTGAAGTGGAGCCCATCCGGAAGCGGATAGAGCCTGGGAAGGGAATCACGCCGCAACACCCGCATGCCGCTTGCCGTGTCCGATATGTGCCGAGTGGCAAGATGAGACAGAAGAACGGAGTACATGCGGTTACCTACTCTTCGGATCCAGGGCATCTTGCTGTCCTTGTGAAGGCGGGATCCCAGAACAACATCCGCTCCCTCTGCAATGGCGACATTGCACAAATCTATAAACCACTCTGGATCGCAGGTCCCATCGGCATCCAGAAAACCCAGCAGATCGCCGGAAGCCTTTGAAAAGCCAAGTTTGATGGCGGCTCCGTAGCCCTTGTTCCTCGGATAGGCCACCACGAAGACACCAGGGTAGGATCGGGCAATTTGCACAGTCCGGTCAGTACTGCCGTCACTTACCACGATGATCTCCACCGTTTCGATGGACGTGCGCCCCTTGATGCTCTCCACCGCAGCCAAACAACGCTCGATGGTGGCTCCGATAGATTCCTCTTCATTGTATGCAGGAATAACGATGCTGAGACTCTTCGCAGTGGATTGCCGTGCCATCTGTTCCATTCCCGGTGGTCCCCAAGGCGGTCAGAAACGGCGAGAACTCGCCCCGTTAAGTTCTTCGCCTGTAACT
>JAAYUJ010000659.1 GCA_012517775.1 Deltaproteobacteria bacterium | reverse complement strand
TCTTTTCTGTGGTTGACGCGTATCAGCCTCGGGGTTCTCTTTCTGTTCCTCGGACTGTTGGGCCTCGCGCTGCCGATCATGCCCGGTTGGCTTCTCATTGCACTGGGGGTGGTCTCCCTCGCCCCCGAGGTGCCCGTGTTCAACCGCGTCGTTGTCTGGATTGAAAATCGCTTTCCGCTACTGCAGAGACCTATTAGGATAATGAGAGGATTCCTGGAACGATACGGGGGCTCCCGTGCATCCTGAACATCTCTCCTCATAGGCCCCTCCGGAATTATTCGGTCGTCCCCGCCTTCTCGGCCTCCACCAATCTCTCCGGGTCCATCGCTGGAGAACCCTCCTTCAGGAGGTCTTCTCTGTATTCCACCTGATAGATGTAAAGCATGATCATGGCAAAACTCAAAATAAGGGGGCCATAGAGAATACCGACAAGTCCAAAATACTGGACCCCCCCGATGATGGCGAGAAAGACATAGAAGGGAGACATTCTCCCCTCTCCTCCCATGAGAAAGGGACGGAGAAAGTTATCGATGGAGCCGACCAGCAGTATATTCCAGACTACCAAAAAGACGGCGTATTTCATCTTTCCGAGAAGGATGAGGTAGACCACGGAGGGAATCCACACGAGGGATGTCCCGACAATCGGGATCAGGGAGGAAAACCCCATGACCGTTCCCCAAAAGAGCCCTGGGATCCCCACAATGGCAAGCCCGATTCCTCCAACCAGCCCCTGGAATGCGGCGGTAGCCAGGGTTCCCAGTAAAACCGAGCCTCCCACCACATGGATGCCGTTGATGATCCTGTCTTCCTGTTCCGTTTTCAAAGGTGAAAGAAGCCTCGCCTGGTGAATCATCTCCTTGCCGTCCCTTAAAACATAGAACACCACGAAAATCATGATGAAGAAATGGGACACCAGGGTTGCAACATTGCCAAGTATCGTCGCTCCTTTGCTCAAAAAGTACTGGCCGAATCCCTTGCTGATTTCCAGGAGGCTGTTGGCAAGGTTCATCTTTTCCAACTCCAGGAAAGGCAGCCGCTCCTGAATTCTCGCAAGAAAGGTAACAAGCCGCTCATCGTGGGCAAGTTTGTTCAGGTTGCCTGCTTTGATCCATTCATTCATCTGGTTGATGGATTGCAGACCCTGATTGACCAAAGCGGACGTGAACAGAAAAACCGGCAGAACAATGACGAAGGTGATGATGAAGACAATAGTGAGGGCGGCCAGGTTCTTTCTTCCCCTGTAGAGCCGGCTGAGCCGCACCTGGGTAGGATGGAAGGCGGTGGCAAGCACGATGGCGAATATCAGAATGTGTAGAAACGGCTGGAGGATGAGATAGGCAAGGTAAAGGGAACAGAAGAGAACGATAAGCAGGAAGGGACGATATCCCCGCACCGTTCTGGAGACGGTGCTTCCCGTAACCTGTAAGTCCGACATATCTGTATTCCTCGACAAGATCATCAGCGATGTTCGGGAACGTTCATGAGAGCAGCATGCCACAAATGGACACACGCACCAGTAAGCGGACTCTCTTACCGTAGGCTCTCGGCTTTCTGGAGATAGATCTGACTCCTCTTATGATCGCCCGCGTCCTTATAAAGGTCTGCCTGCAGCAGATAGACTTCCTTAAGTTTTGGAGGCTGATCGTGGAACAGGATCTCTGCCTTCTTCGCAAACTCGAGTGCCTTTTCTCTGGAACGTTTGATCCGCCAAGCACGAGAGAGTTGCAGAAAGGCGTCCCCATTATAGACATCCACCTGAACAGCCTGCTCCAGGAGGGAAATGGCCTGATCCGCCTTGTTTTGTGCCAGAGCGACTCTTGCCTGATCCACAAGATGCATGGAAGCAAGGCGCTGAGGCTGGCCTGCAGGCTTTTTCTCCTTAGGAGCAGGAGGGGCGGGTTGGGAATCGACGGGCAAATCCTTCTCACGAATAACTGGAGGAGGAGTCAAGATAGTGCCCTGCCCAGATTGAGTCGCTGGTGGAGGAGCCGTGTAGCTCTGTGGAACTGCTGGTTTCTCCCGGGTCTGCGGTCGTGGAGGCGATCGGTATTCCTGAGGAATCTCCACAGTCCTGCGCGAAACACACCCACTGAAGAAAAGAGGTACAAAAATCGTCATGGCAACTATCCAGAAACAACCCCGCAACCTCTTCATCTTCCCTTTCCTCTCTTTCCCTTTCTGACTCCGTTCCCACAGTCGCTCCAGAAGGCCATGGGGCTGACCGTTCTTCGTGCTCTTCGTCGTAAAGAATCCTCGATTTTGGAAGGATCGGTCTTTATCCAACGCATGATGGCTTCTCAATGAGACCACACAACGACCGTTTGTAGGTCGGGTTTCCATACCCGATACATTAGTGCAAAGGCTGTCGGGATTGGAATCCCGACCCGCTTATTGACAAAGCACGACGCATGAGGCTGGAGAACCGAAAAGAATCATTTCTTGTGAATCGGGCACAATTCCTGGGGGACAAGATCGCTGAGAAAGAACTCGAGTCTTTTCTGAGTGCAGGAATTTGTGGCCAGTCGTCCTGATTCCGCACACACTATTCGCTGAACTACTCCTGGAGGTATGCGGAACGGTTCAGGATGAATCCATGGGAGAATCCGCTGGAAGAATCGGGCCCATACTCTTGCAGCTCCCTGGGCACCTGTCAGGTTGGTGGGACGATTGTCGTCGTAGCCAACCCAGACGACAACGACGAGATCGGTTGTGTATCCGGCAAACCACGAGTCGATATAATCACTGGTAGTTCCAGTTTTTCCCGCACAGGGAAAATCGATCCCCATGCTTCGGATCACTTTTCCCGTCCCCCGGTCCACCGCTCCCTCCAACAGGTTAGTGACCAGGTATGATTTTGCGGGAGTTGCAACACTCACCAGATCCACATGTCGTCTTTCCTTGATCTCTCCCCTTTCGCTCACCACTTCCTTGAGAGTAAGAAGAAACGGCTTCTGACCATCATTGTCCAAAACGGCATAGGCCGAAGCCAGCTCCATCGGAGTCACTTCAAAAGCTCCCAGGGCTATCGATGGAACCGGCTCAATCGTCGATTGAATTCCCAGACGGCGAAGAGAGGCGATGAGATCGTCAAGACCCACATTCATGGCAACCTGAACGCTTGCTGCATTCAGCGATTCTTCCAATGCCGTTCTCAGTGAGACATGCCCATGATACTTGCCATCGTAGTTGCGGGGGGTCCAGCGCTTGCCGTTCACCGGGTAGGAAATCGGCGCGTCTTCAACCCGATCAACCGGAGTCATTCGGTCCAAAGCCGCCAGGTATATAAAGGGCTTGATGGCGGAGCCGGGCTGCCTGTGAGCGTGGAGGGCCCGATTGAAACTGCTTTCGGTGTAGTCTCGTCCGCCTACGAGAGCAAGAACAGCCCCAGTTCTCGGTTGCACGGCAATGAGAGCAACCTGGAGCCTTTGCGCCTCTCCGTCGCCGGTCTTCTTGCTGAATTCTTTCTCCAACTCCCCGAGGACCTCTCCCAGAACGTTCTCCGCAGCCAATGCCAACTCCGGGTGGAGTGTCGTATAGATGCTCAGGCCTTGTGATTCCAGAACCTCAGGAGGGTAGAGATCCTGGAGCTGCTGGCGAACGTAGTCCACAAAGTAGGGGGCTACGTTGACCGGCAGAGAGGTTTCCGGCAATCTAAGGGGTTCGCCGCGGGCCTTCTCGTATTCCTCGGAAGTTATCTTCCCGAGATCCAGCATGCGTTTTAGGACAGTGTTTCGCCTCTCCCGGCACGGACCCGGGTCTTCAATGGGTGAGTAGTGATTCGGAGCCCTGATGATTCCCGCAAGAGTAGCCGCTTCCGCGAGGGTGAGATCCTCCACGTTTCGTCCGAAGAAATACCTGGCCGCCTCCCCCATACCGTGTATTGCCACACTGCCCCTTTGTCCCATGTAGATCTCGTTCATGTACATTTCGAGGATCTCCCGTTTCCTGTAGAGGACCTCGATGACAATGGCCATGGCCACTTCCTGGAGCTTGCGCCTGACGCTGCGCTCCGGCACCAGGAAGTAATTCTTCACCAGTTGCTGGGTGACGGTCGACCCCCCCTGAACCACCCGATGGGCCAGAAGGTCCGTCCACAAGGCGCGGGAGATTCCCCACCAATCCACCCCCCAGTGCTCGTAGAATCGGTGGTCTTCGATGGCAAGCACTCCATCAATGAGGTGAGTCGGAGCCTGCCGGATGTTGATAAGGAGCCGGCTTTCCCTTTGCGGGCCAAACAATCGCGCTATCTCCAACGGCTCCAGTTCCAAAAATGCAAGATCCCCCTCCGTTCCCCTTATCCTCGTAATCCTGTTCTGCTGAAATTCAAACTGAACCCGCTGAGCAGGCAGGCTGTGTCCGGGAAACTGAAACTCCCGCAGGTGAGCGGTGAGCTTGCCTCTGTCCGCTCTGTATTCACCCGCCCTCAGGGGCTCAATCACCGCCTCCTTGTAGCGCCGCTCCTCCAGCATCTTTTTCATCTGGGCAAAGGAAATGCCCTGGCCTGGATAGACGGGCACCGTAGCGGAAAAAACCCGTGAGGGAATACTCCACTTTCTTGAAGCGAAGCGCTGCGTTACCTCCACTGTAAGGTAAAGGAAATAGCCGCCCAGCGCGAGCACCAGGAAGCCTGTCGCGACAGCGAGTGATTTCCAGCCGAAAAGACGCCTGAGAAAGCTTTTCTTTGGTCTTCGTCTCATGGGATAGTGATCGAGGTGCCTTTCACCGGAAAAGTCCTCCGAATCCCTCTGCCGGCCAGGTAAAATCCCTGGAAATCAAACCTCATCGAACTCTGTTCAGTTTCACCACACATTCGATGTGGGGGGTGTGGGGAAACATGTCGAACGGCAAGATTCGCTCCACCTCATACTTCTCCAGAAGCAGGGCAAGATCCCTTGTCAGAGTGGACGGGTTGCAGGAAACCGCGATAACGGACTTCGGTCCGATCTCCATGATCGCCTGGACTACGTGAGGGTGCATGCCTGCCCTGGGTGGGTCCGCAATGATCAGGTCCGGAGTGCGTCCATAAACGCAATACGATGGATCGCCGGCTTTCCTCATAAGGTCCTTGATGTCTCCGGCATGAAATGTACAATTCTCAATTCCGTTCAACGTGCAATTGGCATGAGCGTCTGCAACCGCTTCCTCCACCATTTCAAACCCTACAACGCGACGGACCAGTGGTGCAATGAAAAGAGCAATACTCCCTGTTCCGCAATACAGGTCCCAGACCGTTTCCCGCCCCGTGAGCTCCCCGAAGTCGGCAATCGCCTCGTAGAGCTTCTCCGCACCATAGGGGTTCGTCTGAAAGAATGAATGGGCGGATATCCTGAATCGCGCCCTCCCCAGGATTTCCTCGATGAAACCGGGGCCGGTCACTACGCGGGTCACATCACCTGTCGCCACCTGGGCTTTTTTCAAGCTCAATGAATGGACGAAGGTCGTAATGCCCGGGAATCGATCGAGGATGTGCTCAGCCAGAGCATTGACCTCATCTTCGAAAGCATCCCGGCCCGAGGTGATCAAATGTACGAGGGTCTGGCCGGTTCTCTTTCCTTCCCGGACGACCAGGAACCGCCAGAATCCCGATTGGCGCTTGATGCTGTACGGGGCAAGAGGACTTTTCGCACACCACCTGCGCACCTCCCTAAGGATTTCGACCGATTGGGCGGATTCGAGAAAGCACTCCTCCACATTGAAAACCTTGTCGAAGGTGCCTGGCACATGCAGACCCAGTGCAAAGTCCCGCCTGAACCGGATGTCTTTTCTCTCGACCTCCTCGGGAAGCAGCCATCTCCTGTCGGAGAAGGTGAATTCCATTTTGTTTCTGTAGAAAGTGGTCAGGGGAGACGGAACGGCATATTCGACAACGTTCCCCTTGATGCCTCCGAGATGTGTCAGACACTCTATGACATGTTCCCTCTTCCAGTGCAACTGATCCTCGTATGGGAGGTCCTGCCAGCGGCATCCGCCGCAGAAACCGAAGTGAGAACAGAAGGGGGTCACATATGCGGATGGTTGGGAGAGTACCTCCAATACGCGCCCTTCCGCATGCCGGCTCTTCTTTTTGTGGATTTGGATTGTCACCCGCTGACCTGGAAGAGCCCGCTCCAGGAAGACCACAAAACCGTTCACCCTGGCGATGGCCTTGCCTCCAAAGGCCAGCTTCTCCACTGTCACTTCGAGTTCCTGCCCTTTCCGGATGCTCTCCATATCCTTTCCGCCTCTATCCTTCCTGTTACGCAGCTTTTACACAACTCCCTGCCACCCCGCAACAGGATATCTTCCAAGAGCCGAATCTACACCATTTGGCGCTGCTTTTCTTTCAAATGATCGTGTGCTATTGGTATTAAAGATGATAAGTTTCGTTCCTGCAGGAGCGGCATCCTGCCGCGATGGTGGGCAGTCGCGGCTGGATGCCGCTCCCACAACAAAGCATGGAGCGATGTGAAAGCGCAACTTCTCAACTGAACCGAGTATAAAAGTGAGGGCCTTGGAGATGGGGCACAACAGTGGTTCAAGGAAGGCAAGGCATCATGCCCCGTCGGGATAGCCCAAATCATGAAAAGGTGTGCATGTTGGTCTGACTCATTGCAGGTCGGGTTTCTTACCCGACATCATGTTGTCGGGAATGGAATCCCGACCTGCGAATACCGCCCTCATTGCCGTAGGTCGGGTTTGCAATCCAACATGGCCTTCACCAAGGGACTTTGTGCAGCAGCCTCATGATGCGTGTTTTCCGTTCTTATTCTTGCTTGTCTTCTGATGGGAGCCTTGTGGCGATACTTCAGCGTGTCAGGGTTTACGGGCGGCTGATCAAATTCAGCCACACCATTTTTGCCCTACCGTTTGCCCTGGCCTCCGTGCTCCTGGTCCATCGGACCCACCCGGTCACCTGGTCCACCATTTTCTGGATCCTCACGGCCATGGCCTCCGCTCGCTCGGCAGCCATGGGGTTTAACCGATATGCAGATCACGAGTTTGACAGCCGCAATCCGAGAACCGCCGACCGACCGCTGGTCAAGGGTCACATCAGCAGAAGCTCCGTCCTTCTTTTTATCCTCATATCGTCTTGTATATTTATTATCAGCGCGGCAGCTCTCGGACCCCTCTGCCTCACGCTGTCCGTTCCCGTTCTGCTGATTCTCTTCTTTTATTCCTATACAAAGCGATTCACTGCATTCTCTCATCTTTTCCTCGGCCTTGCCATTGGACTTGCTCCAGCAGGCGCCTGGGTAGCCGTTGCAGGATCACTGGATCCAGGAATCTGGCTCCTTTCACTCGCCCTCATGACCTACATCGCCGGATTCGACATTCTCTATGCGTGTCAGGACACGGAATTCGATCGCCGTGAGAGACTCTTCTCCATGCCGGCTTCCATGGGTATCGCCAAAGCTCTCAGAATTTCAGCCATCCTGCACTGGTGCACTTTTCTTTTTCTCCTTGCCCTCCACTTCGCCTTCCATCTGGGTGCGGTCTATCTGCTCTCTGTGTTCTTGATCAGCATGCTTCTCATTGTGGAGCACCTGCTGGTGAGGCCTGACAATCTCACCAATGTGAATCTCGCCTTCTTCCATCTGAACAGTGTGATCTCCATTTTGATCTTCGTGGGGGTGCTCGCCGACACGTGGTTTTCGTGATTTTTTTGAGGTTATCTCTATGAAATAGTGCTTTCTCATGGAGTGGGTCGGGATTCCAATTCCGACGGCGTTTATATCCAGATGCCGGGAATGGAAACCCGATCTACGAAACAATCGTCAGCTGGACTTGTCGAGAAGTCACATGAAATCATCCTATCGAAACCTGCAGGACTTTATCTCTGCTCTCGATCACGCCGGGGAGCTCCTCCGGATCAAGGCCCCTGTCTCCGCCGACCTTGAAATCACTCACATTACCGACCTCGCATCCAAGAGTCCTGGAGGAGGCAAGGCGCTTCTTTTTGAAAGGGTTGAGGGTTCGGAATTCCCCGTCCTGACCAATGCCTTCGGGAGCTCCAGACGCATCTGCATGGCCCTGGGTGTCGACGACCTCGATAGACTGGCCGCCCGGTTGCGTCGATTCATCGAGTTGGACCCTCCCAAGTCCCTGAAAGACGCCGTCCGCCTTTTACCCATGGGATTGGACCTTCTCAAATTCTTTCCTAGAAGGGTGAAAAAGGCCCCATGCCAGGAAGTCGTCCACGTGGGAGATGCGGTGAGTCTCGCGAGGCTCCCGGTCCTTAAGTGCTGGCCCAAGGATGGAGGCCCTTTCATCACCTTGCCGGTGGTCATCACTCGAAGTCTCGCCACCGGCAGACGCAATGCGGGAATGTACAGGCTCCAGGTCTTCGATGGCAAGACTACCGGGATGCACTGGCACATCCACAAGGACGGTTCTCACTACTACCAGGAATACAGGAAGGCCGGCCGACGCATGCCCGTAGCCGTGGCTGTCGGCACAGACCCTGCCACAACATACGCCGCTACGGCTCCCCTCCCCCGGGGCATTGACGAAATTCTCCTCGCGGGATTCATCCGTCAAAAGCCCGTTCCCATGGTCCGCTGCCTGACGGTGGACCTGGAGGTCCCTGCAGAATCCGAATTCATCCTGGAAGGTTATGTGGAGCCCGATGAGCTGCGGAGAGAAGGTCCATTCGGCGATCACACGGGATACTATTCCCTCATAGGAGATTATCCCGTATTTCACGTGACCGCCATCACACATCGTCGGTCGCCCGTCTATCCGGCAACCATCGTCGGTCGCCCTCCCATGGAGGATTGTTACCTGGCCAAGGCTACGGAAAGGATTTTTCTGCCCCTCCTCAACGCGATCCTCCCGGAGGTCCGCGACTATTGGATGCCTTGGGAAGGCGTCTTCCACAACATTGCCGTCATTTCCATGCACAAGGAATATCCCGGCCACGCCCGGCGCATCATGAGCGCCATGTGGGGACAGGGACAGATGAGCTTCTGCAAGGGTGCGGTTCTGGTGGATAGTTCCGTAAACCTGGTACATCCTGCCGGAGTACTGACGGAAATCCTCAATATCGTCGACCTGGAACAGGACATGTTCATTTCCGAAGGCATTCTGGATGTTCTTGATCACAGCGCGCCCGAACCCCTTTTCGGTGCAAAAATCGGCATCGATTCCACGAGGCGTCTGCCGGGTGAAAAGGAGCGCAGGCGGTTTTCG
>JAAYUJ010000658.1 GCA_012517775.1 Deltaproteobacteria bacterium | reverse complement strand
AACAGGAAGAAAAGAGAAGCTGAAAGCGTGCCTTGGAAGTAGAGATCAGCTTCCCTTCCATGGGTGGGTTCAGTACCTATGACTCAACTTGGGTCCAATCGAAATCATTAGAGGTGGGTTCGATCAGAAACGGCGGTGACTCATACAACACAGCATTGAAGAAAGCCGGGATTGAGAACTTCACCTTCCATGACTTACGCCACTGCTCCGTCAACAACCTTCGCCTCGCGGGAAACGATTATTTTACCATCATGGCTGCGAGTGGTCACAAGACGGTTTCAACGTTCAAGCGATACAACCTCGTTACCGAGGAGGATCTTGTCCGGATCAAGTGGAGGGATTTTGACCGAGAGGCCGGGTCGATGGACACCTCTATGGACACTGAAGAAAAAAGGGCTACGAAGAACGCTCCGTAACCCTTTGAACTTCCTGGTAGCGGGGGGTAGATTTGAACTACCGACCTTCGGGTTATGAGCCCGACGAGCTACCTGGCTGCTCCACCCCGCGCCATATGACGCACTATAAATATGCCATGTGCTCCATATTGTCAATTGGTAATCTCGCGTACGAGGTGGGTTGTGGCTGTTCCACGGAGTGAAAGTACCGTCAACTGAGCCTCGATAAGGCATATGATCAGAAACGCAATCAACGATATGTGGATGTGTGCTCAGCTTCTTGCCCCGATGAGGTGATGATTCCCCAGACGGACCCTTCGCAGTCCCGCTCGCTTTGCCGCCTCCACACAGGATTCAGCCTGGGCCCTGGAGGTTGTGGGGAAATCATCAAGGTAGAACTGGGGCGCAAATCCCAGTAGCGCATAGGGGATTTCCGGGTTCAATCCGGCAATGAACGCTGCAAGATTTCCGACTTCGTCCGCTTCAACGTAGCCGGGCACAAGGAGGGTGCTCGCCACCAAGAAGGGGGGTTCCGGCCGCTGCGGAACCCACTTGGCGAGAAGGGCGAAGTTCTCCAAAACTCTTTGGTTGTCGCATCCGCACAAGGCGCTATGAATATGGGGGTTCCATGCTTTGAGGTCCACCTTGATGGTGCCACCTGATTCCATCGAGATCTCCGCCATCCGCTTCAATTGCTCATGATTCATGCTCCCGTTGGTTTCCCAGCAGATTCGGAGGATCTCATTCGGCCGCTCCCGCCTCGCCTTTTCAGAAACTCGCAACGCATAGGGCAGCTGGGGCGTCGGGTCCCCTCCGAAATAGCAGATGCAGCTCGTCTTCCTGTTCACAGCGTGGGCGATCTCCTCAAAAGACATCCATCGGGAGACCGCCTGTTTTGGCTCTTTGAAAGACCAATTCTGACAGTAGAGGCAGTTGAAATTACAGGCTTCAAAAAAAACCGCCAGATTGTAGTATCCTACCTCTGTGCCTTTCAGATGGGCGTAGGTCGGGTAGCCTGCCCCCGTTCCTCCGGCACAGACCCAGTCCGCCACGCAGTTGGTGGGAAGAGGGTCATAGTAATAGGATACTCTGGCGCGGGTCCGTCCGTCCTCTCGCATGCTCTCCGCAGACCCGTTTCGAACATTACAATAGCCCCTGTCCGATTCACCCATGCGGCACTGATGCATGCAGAGATTACAGAAGACCCCGTCAGGAGCGGCAGGAGGAAAGGGAGGAAGGCGAAAAATCCGCCTGGACTCCATGTGCACGGCCTCGACGACACGGCGGCTCTCCTTCCACCTCTCACGAACACACCGGGGACATACGCCCACCGTGCTCCCGATCTCCCCGTGCTGCTCATTGCACACGGGACAAACGAACCGGTTTGCTCTCTTTCTACCCCAGTTGTTCAGTCCCATGAAGTCCTCGAACAATATGAACGACGCAAGACGATCCTATTGTTTCAACAAATCCGAGGGAGTTGTTCTCCCCGGAGCATGTCCACCAGGCGGTGTCCTCCAATCCGTGTCCGCAGAAAGACCCGGCCCGGATCGTCCTCCGTCACTTCGCCAATGCAACGGGCCAGTGTCCCCAGGGGGTGTTCACGCATGATACGGAGGATTTCCTCCGCCTTTTCCCCCGGGACGCATGCGAGCACTTTTCCCTCATTGGCTACATAGAGCGGATCCAGGCCGAGAAGCTCGCATGCGCCGGCCACATCATCCCGAACAGGCAGAGCTTCCTCGAAAAGGCGAATCCCCACGGACGACTGGAGGGCAATTTCATTGAGAGTCGTTGCCACACCACCTCGGGTGGGGTCCCTCAGGACGTGAATCCCAGGGCAGGCATCCAGCATTGTTGCCACAAGCTCGTGAAGTGATGCGGAATCGCTCAGGATTTCGTTTTCAAAGGCCAATCCCTCCCGCCTGCAGAGCACCGCCATGCCATGGTCCCCAATGGTTCCGTTGATAAGCACCGCATCACCCGGCCTGGCGTTCTGGCCTGCCACGTCCACCCCGGCAGGAACGACACCGACCCCCGCCGTATTGATGAAGATCTTGTCCGCCTTTCCCCTCGGAACCACCTTGGTGTCTCCGGCCACAATCAGAACCCCGGCCTCCCGGGCCGCCTGCCCCATGGCAAGAACAACCTCCCGGAGCGTTTCCATGGACAGGCCTTCTTCCAGGATGAAGCCCGCTGTCAGGTACAGCGGTCTAGCTCCACGCATGGCCAGATCGTTTACCGTACCATGCACGGCAAGGCTTCCGATGTTTCCCCCCGGAAAGAGAATGGGATCCACCACGTAGGAATCGGTGGTCATTGCAACCCGTCCGCCATCCAACCGGACAAGTGCACTGTCATTCAGTTCAAGGAGGAAATCGTTGCGAAAGGCTTCCACGAACAATCCTCCCACCAGTTCATGGGTTGCCCGCCCGCCGCTTCCCTGGTCAAGCTGCACGGTCAACTTTTTCATTCTCTTATGTCCTCATCCCTCTCATATGCACACAGCCCGATCACAGGTGAATTCCCTTCCGTTTGTCCGGCTGACTCATTGTGGTAACGGTAATAGGCCCCGCAGGTTCCTTCCCCAGACACCATGCAGGGTCCTTTCGGGTTCTGGGGATTGCAGATCTTGCGAAAAAGACCGCACTGGGGGGGGGTAATCACTCCGCGCAATACCTCTCCACAGCGACACCCCGGGTGCTCAGTCACCTGGATATGAGGCATGGAGAATCGCTCTGCCGCATCGAACCGCTTCCAGGGTTCGCGTAACTGGAGCCCGCTGAGAGGAATAGGTCCAAGCCCGCGCCAAGTGGAATCGGCAGGCGCGAAGACCTCCTCCATGAGTCGCCGGGCCGCCGTATTCCCATCCCTGGAAACAGCCCTGCGGTATTGGTTCACTACCTCGGGGTGCCCCCCCACAAGTTGATCGATCAGCAGATAGATACCCTGAAGCAGGTCGAGGGGCTCAAAACCCGTGACCACGCAGGGAATCCTGTAGCGGGCCACTATGCCCTCGTATGCGGATGCCCCGATGATGGTGCTCACGTGGCCGGGGCACAAAAACCCGTCCAGCCGGAGGTCCTCGCTTTCCAGAAGGGCTCCCATGGCGGGAGGAAGCAGCTTGTGGGCGGAGAGAACCGAGAAGTTCTCCACTCCTTCCGCCGCCGCAAGCTTCACGACAGCGGCAACAGTGGGCGCCGTCGTTTCAAAGCCGATACCCACAAACACCACCTGTCTCTTCGGTGCCTCACGGGCGATCTGCAAAGCATCGAAGCTTGCGTAAACGATGCGCACATCCGCCCCTTTGCTCCGCTCCAAATTGAGGGAAGACGACGACCCCGGAACGCGCACCAAATCCCCGAACGTGGTGAGGATGACGTCAGGCTGTTGAGCCACCCAGATGGCGCGGTCGATGTCCTCGTTTGCCGTGACGCACACAGGACAGCCGGGACCGCTGATGAGCTGAATGGTCGAGGGAAGCAGCTGTCTCAAACCAGACCGAAAAATGGCCACCGTGTGGGTGCCGCAGATCTCCATCAAACGGAGGGTCCTGTCCCGGGGGCTGATCGTTTGAATTCTGAGAAGCAGGTTTTT
>JAAYUJ010000657.1 GCA_012517775.1 Deltaproteobacteria bacterium | reverse complement strand
GACCTGCACTTCCAGCTTCTCATCAGCGGCCGGCTCCGTCTCGATGGTAAGGAGTGTCTGTTCTTTGGATCCGGGCGGAAGATTCTCCAACCGGGGGGTGATTTCGAGAGCGAACCCGTTCCGGTCGGCAAGGGGCTGCTGGGTAACCTTGAGCAGTCTCTCATCATAACTGAGCCTGGCGATCCCCATGCGCTCCTTCAGATTGCTGACGACTTTCACCCTGGCATTGCGCACGGGTTGCTGAAGGGATGGCTTCCCGATGAGTACAACTTTGGGACCGACGGCAATCTTCCCCTCGAGGATGCCTTTGACCCGTATGAGGATCTCCCTCTTTCCGGCCATGTCCGTGTAAACCTTGATGTGCCCGATATACTCGCCCCGCTCCATCAGATTCGAGATCTTCAGCCGATAATGCCTCCCTTCCTCCACCGTTTCGAGCCGATGGGCAACTCTCCCTTCCAGGTTGGATTCCACACCGGTTACCCGAAAGGCTTGAGAGACGCCCTTCAGTTCGACGGTTTGCTCGCTCTGTTGTTGGGCCAAGCCTAGAAAGGAAACGTGACTTGTGGGAGTCACATCTATGAGAATTCGGACCCTCCCCCGCATTACCAGGGAACCACGGGGATTTTGCGGATCGCTGGAGTAGACGGTTGTGACTTTTTGTACACTCCCCTTGTATCCGGTGAGATTCAGATGGAGCGTGATCTTTCCCTCCCCCTGCGGGGGGATGGTTCGGTCATAGTCGGCGAGGGTACAGCCGCAGTCCGGGCTGACCTTGTGGATGTGTAACGGTGCCTTGCCTATGTTCCTGATTGTGAATTCATGGGTAACGACACTCCCCTCGTCGGCTTCCCCGAAGTCAAACCGACTCTCGGGAATCACCATGACGGCGGACCCTCGCGTGATTCCCGCAGGGGGAGTGGTTCGACCGGACACACTCTCCTGTGCCGAGGTTGTGTGGGCATGGAGAGCGGGAGAGCAACACACCAGCGCAACAGCAAACCATTTCGAGAATGTCCTGACCACCAGCATTTCATCCCTCCCAGAAGAGAACGCGCATTGCCCTCAGCTCTCTAAAACATCAAAATTAGCGGAACCCCCTGCAGGCCCGCAATCAGGAATTCAGGAAATTCCAATAAATGGCCGGATCACAAAATAGAAGCCCAGCAAGGCTATGGCGGCGCCAGCGCATTTCTTGAACCAGAGGCTTCCCTCATGAAAAGAACTGCTCTCGAGAAGCTTCTTCACCTTGGCCGTTGAGCTGCCTGCCACTGCAATGGGAATGCAATGGCCGATCCCGAAAAGAACGATGTAAACGATTCCAATCATGATCTTCTGTTGAATGGTGATAATGGCAAGGATGGGAGCGATAAAACCGAACGTGCAGGAACCGGATAGAATTCCATATGCCAGGCCCAGGACAAGGGCCCCCATCATGCCTTTGATCTTTATGCGGCTGAGGAGGCTTCCGGACATGGAGCAAGCCGACACTCCCCACATGTCCAGGGCTACCCAAATGAGGATAGCTCCCACCAGGATCGTCCAGTATGGGCCGATCTCCCCCAGCATGCGGCCAAGTAGCGAGCAGATGATGCCGACCAACGCGATGGAGATGAAGAGTCCAACGCTGAAGACCCCGGCGTAATAGGCGGCATCTCTTGCTTTGAGCGCTTTGTCCTGGCCTGCCACGTAGCTCACAATAAGAGGGATCGACGCCATGTGGCAGGGACTCAAGGCGACGCTCACCATACCCCAAAGGAGACAGCCCACCGCCGCAATCAATACACCACCCATCATCCATGAATTTATCGTCAAAAAGGCCTGTTCCAACATCTTACCCCCTCTTCATTTGTCGATACATTGCCGTGCAACCGGGTCTTCAGCCCATTTCAGACCCCCGGCTGCGAGACTACGCCGTATTCATTGTTCTGTTCATGTGATCCGGAAACCGAAAAAACGATCGCCTTCCGCAGCTCACTTCACCCCCAGTTTTTCCAGCATGGCGACGATATCCCCCTTGCTCATGAATCCCTCGTGGCGCTTCACTTCATTTCCGTCCCTGTCGTAGAAGATCTGCGTAGGTATTGCCCGGATACCGAACTTCCGCCCCTGCTCCTTGTCCTTCCAGACATCGATGAAGTAGATGGCGGCCTTGCCGCTGTCATGATATTCCTTTTCGAGCTCTTCCATGATGGGGGCCATCATCTTGCACGGG
>JAAYUJ010000108.1 GCA_012517775.1 Deltaproteobacteria bacterium | reverse complement strand
TGCCGTGATCGGTCCAGAGCATCTTGTTGTTGGCCGCCATGGGCAGAAGGAGAGAACGGCACCAGGTGGGCTGGTTGATGTCAAACGTCGGCCTTCTCTTCTCCTCCTCGATCATTGCGAAGACATCCTCCCGGGTGCCGCTCGCCACCACCCGGAGGTAGTTCGCATATCCGCTGAGGTGACCGTGCCAGGATCGGTAGGCCTCTTCCAGCAGGGGACGGCGTTCGGGGGAGGAGCTCCGGCTGAGGGCCGCCAGGCCCCCCACCCGGTCGTTGGCCGTGGTCGCCCGGCGGTAGTGACGGACGATCACCTGATGGCTTTCCTGTGAATCGTCCACCACGGCCAGATCGAGGAGCACCTGTTTCAGCATCCGGTCTTCGATCCCCTCCTTCGGCGACCGGTTTGGGGACTGTGAATAGGTGTCGATCCTATCGAACTGTTCCAGGATTCTGCCGCGATAACGCCTGTTGACGGCAAGCATCAGCTTTTCCCGTGCGGCAACCAGCTCCGGGTACCACGTGGAATACGTCCGGTCGAGAGGCTGCTCGTCGATTCTCAGAAAATATGCCTTCAGGGCCGATGGAAGCCTGCCGTCATCGAGGATTTCCCCGTAAAGATCCAGCCAGCTGGAGTCCACCTCCAGCGAAGGATCGTGCAGCAGTTGAATGCGCCGCCGGTCCGTCAGCTGTCTCATGGCGTCCACGCGGTTGTATGGATTCGGGTCGAGGCGGGTCTGGAGGACGAGGTTCTCTTCCGTCACATTGGCATGGTTGAGCGTTCCGTAGAATGAATAGTCCCGACTCAGTGAGGCGAAGGCGGGAGCATCGGGGATGTTCTCGAAAACCAGGTCCCGGCTGGCTTCTTTGAGCTGAAAGACACACCGTGTGCCTTCCAGATCGGTTCCGCTTCCGTCCACAAGTGCCAGTTCAATGGGAAGATGGAAGATCGTCCCCCCCGGCTCCACGTCCTGCCGGAAACGGATGCGATACAGCCCTGTTGCTGCATCGTATGCGGTTTCCACATGGACCTTCGGGTAGCCGATGGTATAGAGCCAATTCCTTTTGAACTGCTCCAGGGAAACACCCGAAACCTCCTCGAAGCACTCGAAGAACTGGTCGGTATTGGCATTGCCGTGCCTGTAACGTGTGAAGTAAAGGGTCTTTCCCTTCCTGAAATCCTCATCTCCAATAATAAGGCGCAGCATCCGTATGACTTCAGCCGCTTTCACATAGGTGACCCCGTCGATGAGCTCGTCGGGGTTGTTGAACCCTTCCCGAACGATCCTTCCCGCATGACCCCCATCCTCGATGGCCAGGGGGCCAAGGAGCGGGTTTCGAATCGTCTCCACCTGATTGAGCCGCACGAAGCTCCGGTCGAAAAGATCCGCCATGAACTGACGCTCCACATCGACCGTATATGCCTCGTTGAGCCACACGTCGAAAGGGGTCTCCATGGTGGTTTCGCTTCCGCACTGGTTGTGCTCGAATTCATGGACGATCACCGCATGAGCATAGAGGAGGGACTGATCCAGGGTATGCTCGTTAATAAGGGCCGCATCGGTGACAATGGTCGTATTACCGACGTTTTCCATTCCGCCGAAGTTCGACTTGTTCATGCAGATGGTCCGATACGTGTCTCCCGTGTACTCATAATCCTGAGTCCTCTGAACCCAGAGGATCGCTTCCTTCAGAATATCCATGGGAATACGGGCGTTTTCGATGGAACCTGGAGGCACGAGATACTCCAGCCTGACTTTGCGGCCTGAATTCAGGGTGACTTCGTCGGCCAGAACATCCCACGTGCCTGCGCAGGCTATGAAGAGGTATGGAGCCATGGGAACGGGATTTTCATAGGTGATCAACTGCCTGGATGGATCTCCCGGTTTGAGAACGGGTCTTCCCTCAGGGTTTCTACGCCTGTCGATGTTCCCGTTGCTGATGAGGTGCGTATAGCGGGCGTCGGCTTCCAGGGTGGTCGTCATGGTGCACTTGGCCCGGCAGTCGTCAAAGATGGGCATGATCCTCTGGAAGCCCCACTGCTGGCACTGAGACATGTACTGCTGAGGAGCGCCCGCGGGAGTGCTGTCCCTGTAGATTCCCTCCAGGATGTTATCGGACGGGGTGCAACGGGTGAAGGTTCTCACTCGGAACCGCTCACTGGCTTGAACCCTGTGTGGCAGGCCGACGATCAGCCTGTTGCGGGAAGACTGGTATTCATAAGGAAGCGGAACGCCACAGTGTTTGTCAAGATCTGGAACCGGGGATTCGACTGCCGAAATTCCAGTCCCAGGAGCGTTTTCCGATCCATCCCCGGCGTTCGGGCTCGACCCCTGGAATGTCTCACCGGGCGACTCGATCCACTGCACCTGGAGGATCTCCAGATCACATGCATCCAGCTCAATCTCCTCGAGAGGCACCCTTGCCGTCATCTCCAACACATTGGAGGCCTCGACGCAGTCCTCCAAAAAGTTGAGGTGAATGGTGAGATGATGCAGATGAACCGGCAATTCTCCGAAATCTTGACGCATGTATTTGAATCGTTTGTCACCCATGGTTCTCCTCTGTCGAAAAATCACCGGCAATATCGCCGGGAATGGAATCCCGATTTATGGAATGCCCATGCCGGGTTGTCGTCGGGAATGGAATCCCGATTTACGGTGGCCCAAGTTTTTCCACGGTCATAATCAGAGGGAGGATATTATGAATGGCCACCGGATTCAATTGCTTTATAATTCGGCACTTGGCCTGATCGTGGGGTGTTTTCCCAATAAGTTGCTCGGGATTCCAATCCCGACAATCTTTGCGCCAGTGTGTCGGAAGGTGTCGGGTATGGAAACCCGACCTACGATGTGGTTGTTACCTGGACTTATTGAGAAGTCACCGTGGATTTTCGCGGGAATGAAGCCTCAGACAATGGGTTGGCCTTTTAGACACCCCCTCACACCCTTAACGGAAAAGGTTCCGGCTTTTGTGTTGTCACGTTTCTTGCAAAAGCCATTGAACGGAAGAAAACCCCGGTGAGAAAAGACGTCTGAACCTTTTTGCGCAAGCCCGGTCCCTTGAAGGTGCGACCCGATCGGATTTGAATGATGATGCGGGCCGACATTCCGATGCTTCGCTCTGCCCGGCGAAGGAAAAAAGAAGATACAATCAATGAATCCCAGCAGTCTTCGTTTCAAGGTTAACAGCTCCATTCTGGCGGCGGCAGTTGTCATCACCGTCATTTTCGCAGCCATACTGTACCCTCTGGAAGTCAGGCGCTACAACACCCAGATCGAACGGATTCACCTGCTCCTCGATACCGTCTTTCAGCAAAGGAAGGAACAGATCGCCGACGAGTTGTATGCGAGGCAGAAGAAGGCCTTGGCTGAATCGCTCCAGGAGATCCTCCGGGTTGCAGGGATTTCAGGGGCGGCCCTCTATCTGCCTGACAGGACACTGTTCCTGTCTGCCGGTCACAGCTTTCCCCATATCATGGAAGGAGTGGAGGCAGCAAAGCCGCTCAACGCCCCCTCGTTCGGGATCGTTATTGAAGACGAACGCCCTTGCCTTGTCTACTCACACGACATTGAAATCAGCGGAGCGCTCATCGGACATGTGCGGTTCCATTATGACCTCCACGACCTGCAACAGGAGAGACAGCTCGCCATTGCGATTTTCGCTACGCTTCTCGGGACCATCCTCATCCTTATGGCGTTCATCCTGAACATTTCCCTATCCCGCCTTATCATCCAGCCTGTAACGATACTTCGCAAAGCCATGGGCATGGTGGAAGAGGGCCATCTGGGGCAGACGGTCCATATCCCGACACGGGATGAGATCGGTGAAATGGGCCGGGCTTTCAATGCCATGTCCATCAATCTCTACAACGGGCAACAAGCAATAAAAAAGGCCGAAAGGAAATACCGCGCAATCTTCGAAAACGCCATCGAAGGGATTTTTCAATGCAGCGGAGGAGTGGAGGGGCGTTTCGTGACCGTGAATCCTTCCATGGCAAGATTGCTGGGGTATGAATCGCCGGAAGACCTCCTCCAGTCCATATCCAGTGTCGCAGGCCAGCTCTTCGTCGATGGGGAGAGTGCCGAGCAGCTTGATTCCATCCTGCGGAAAGAGGGCTATGTGGTGGGCTTTGAAACCCGGCTGCAGAGAAAAGACGGCGTGAGCGGATGGTTTTCCATTTCCGCACGAAGCCATTCCGACAGCTTCGGAAATATCCTTTACCTCGAAGGTTCGTTGCTCGATATCACCGAGC
>JAAYUJ010000107.1 GCA_012517775.1 Deltaproteobacteria bacterium | reverse complement strand
CCGATGTGTGGGGTATGGAAACCCGACCAACAAAGCTATCGTTAACCGCACTTATCGAAAAGTTGCACGGAGGCTTTTTCATTGCAACGGAGCCAGTCTGCAATCAGAAGAAATTCCACAATGAGGTTGATCGATGAATCAAATGGGAGTACTTTGCGTCGCGTCAAGATTTTTGGCTGATGGACTTGTGTTTTCCTTGCAGCGTGCTTAACGTTGCACCTTGCATACAGCGTATTCATCCGCATCCCAATGCGGATTCTGAAACGGACTCCAGGCAGAAGAATTCCCCATACCCTTCGCGCGGAAGGAGATCGAGTACACATGTCCGGTTTTGATTATTTGAAACCTTTTCTGGAAATTGGCCGCGTGATGAGTGCCGGCACTGATTCCAACAGTGTGATGAAATTGATATCACAGCGACTCACGGAAACACTCGGCATCAAAGGCTGTCTCATCAGAATGAAGAGTGCCGGCGGCGATCGTCTGGAGACACTCTCAAGCTACGGGTTGAGCGAGAATTTTGTTTTTGATGAAGCGCAAAGTCTATCGAGCAGCATCTGCTTCGAGCTTCCCAAAGAAGTGGTTTGTGTCACTCAACTTGAAAAGGCCGAGTTCTTCCTGGATCGAGAGGTGATGATCAAGGAAGGCATTCAGGCCTTTGCGGTGATACCAATCGAAATAGAAAGAACAGTAGTCGCCATGGTGGCCCTCTTCGACAGTGCACCCCGACAGTTTTCCGAGGAGGAGCTGGCCTTTGCGGAATCTTTGGCGAACCGGGGTATTCTGACGATATTCTGGCATCGGCGATTTGAAAGGCACATCGATCGCGAGCGATGGTATCTCAGCACGTTTCAGGAAATCAGCAGCGCCATCAACGCTTCCCTCGACGTCAATCAGGTTTTGAAAATGGTGGTGTTGAAGGTCACGGAGGCACTAAGGGCAAAAGGCTGCGTTGTTCGATTTCTGGATCCGAAAACGCACAAGCTCTATCTTGTAAAGGACTACGGACTTTCTAAGGAATTCCTGGACAAGGGTCCCGTGGATGCGCAGAAGAGCATCGCCGACAATCTTGCCGGAAAAATCGTTGTGGTGGACGACGTCCTCACGGACCCTCGACTGCAGTATCCTGCAGAAGTCGCCCAGGAGGGGATCCGCAAGGTCCTGTCCATCCCCCTCATGGTACGGGGCAAGGTTATCGGAGTGATGCGCGTTTTTACCTCGGAGCGCCCTCCATTTACGAAACGGGAAATCAATTTCGCCTCCGCCCTGGCGCAGCAATGTGCCTTCGCCATTGAAAATGCACGCATCTACGAGCGAGTGAAATACGAGTATCAGCAACTTCTGACCGATCTCGGTTACAACGGGAGCAGCCATTGATTTGATCATCCAGTGTCTTCCGCTCTCCGGCCAGGACGTCGGGAACCTGTCCCAGAATCGATTCTGCACGCAATTCCCGCTATAATCAGCGCACGAGTTTGCTCAAGAGAGGGTTCTCTTCCGGCACTCCGGCCGGTGAAAAAGCGACACGACCCCGACCGACCCTTCAAGGCAGAATCCGTGGCCCGATCTCGTGGGAGCTGTTATCAGGCCAGTCTATCGAATCCATGTATGTCGCAGGGAAAAGAATGATGGAACGACTCCACACCCTGGCAATTCAGACAACCCGCAACGACGAGTTCATCCGCGAGGTGGAAAAGGCGAGCGGGCAGCACATCAGCCAATGCTATCAGTGTGGGAACTGCTCGGCGAGTTGTGCCTACACATACGTATACGATTACCCGGTGAATCAGATCATGCGTCTGGTGCAACTGGGACAAAAGGACGTCGTCCTCTCATCCAAGTCCATCTGGCTTTGCGCCACCTGCCAGGCTTGTACCACGCGATGCCCGTGCAACATTGATGTGGCTAAGGTCATGGAGAGCCTTCGCATTCTCTCGCGGCAGGATAAGAAGGTATCTGAGCATGATATTCAGCTCTTTTACGATGAATTCCTGAGACTCGTCAAGCGATTCGGGCGGGTGTTCGAAACCGGTCTGCTTCCGCTCTTCAGTGTGAAAGCCGGGAAACCTTTCACAGACGTGGACCTTGCACCCCGCGTTCTGATGAAGGGTAAGCTGGGCCTGCTCCCTCACAAGGTGAAGGGGCAACGACACGTGGCGGAGATCTTCGATCGCTTTGAGGCTTACGGCAAGAAATCGGATAGGGATAAAGGGTAACGCATGCTGCAAGAACCCAAACCGTCAGAGATGAGAGTGGCCTACTATCAGGGTTGCTCATTGGAGCAAATGGCCTCGGAATTCGATATTTCCACCCGCATGGTGTGCGAGGCGTTGGACATAGAGCTTGTGGAGATCCCTGACTGGAGCTGCTGCGGTTCCACTCCGGCCCATTCCCACGATCCTCTGCTCTCTGCGGCTCTTGCGGGCCGCAACCTTGCCATCGCCGCCCAGCAGGGATGCGAAGTGGTCATGACCCCGTGTCCAGGTTGTCTGAAAGCCCTTAAGGGAGCCCTGAAGGTCTATAAAGATCCCCAAAAGCGTGCAGCCTTCCTGGAGATTCTCCAGATGCCCTTCGACGGAAACATCAAAGCCATTTCCAATCTGCAGCTTTTCTTTGAAAATGTGGGGATGGATGCAGTCAGGCGTCGAGTCACGAAGCCTTTAACGCATCTTTCCGTGGTTCCCTACTACGGCTGCCTCCTGTCCAGGCCGGCTGAATTCATGCAATTCGACGACCCCGAAAATCCCGTTTCCATGGACCGCATCCTGGAGGCCATAGGCGCGTCGGTCCCTGATTTTCCATACAAAACTGAGTGCTGCGGAGCCACTTACGGTGTGACGCGAAATGAAATTGTAGGAAGACTTACCGGACGCATCCTCGACATGGCTCAGAGGGTTGGCGCCCAAGCCATCGCCGTTTCCTGTCCCCTGTGCCAGCAGAATCTGGATTTGCGTCAGGCTCAGGTCAGCCGCCACTGCCATCGAGAGTTTCACATTCCAGTCCTGTATATTTCGCAGTTCATGGGGTTGGCTTTTGGATTGGATCCAAGGGCACTTGGGATCAACAAGCTTTTTGTTGAGGCCGATTCCCTCCTCGATTTCCTCACGAGTGAATCTGAAGCAGCCGCGGCCACCGATGGAAAAATCGCGTGACGGCCGTTGAGATTGCCTCGGGTGAATGAAGGATAGATCATGCGTATCGGTGTGTTCGTCTGTCAGTGTGGAACCAATATTGCCGGCACGGTGGATACGGAAGCAGTGGCCCGCAAGGCTCTGGAGTACGCGGACGTTGTCTATGCGACAAGCTATGTGTACACCTGCTCCGAGCCTGGACAGCAGGAGATCCAGCGTCGCATCAAGGAGATGGATCTACAGGGCGTCGTGGTGGCGGCCTGTTCGCCACGGATGCACGAACCCACCTTCAGGCGGGCCGTGGAAAGGGCGGGGCTCAACCGGTACATGTTTGAGATGGCCAACATTCGGGAGCACGTGTCCTGGATCAGCACAGACAAGGAGGCAAACACCCGGAAGGCCATGGAACTGGTCCATATGGCCGTGGCCAAGCTGCGATTCAACCAGCCCCTCTTTTCCTCCAAGGTGCCGATCAACAAGCGGGTGCTCATCATCGGAGCAGGCGTTGCCGGAATTCAGGCGGCCCTGGACTGCTCTGACGGCGGCCTGGATGTGGTTCTGGTGGAAAAGAATCCGTCCATTGGAGGCAAGATGGCCCAACTGGACAAGACCTTCCCCACCATCGACTGCTCTTCCTGTATCCTGGGTCCCAAGATGGTGGACACCGCCCAGAAGGAAAACATCACCCTGTACGCCTGCAGTGAAGTGGAATCGGTCGCGGGGTATGTGGGGAATTTCAAGGTGCAGATACGAAAGAAGGCCACTTACGTGGACTGGAACGCGTGCACGGGATGCGGCGAGTGTGTTCAGAAATGCCCTTCCAGAAAGGCTCCCGATACCTTCAACGAAAACCTTTCCAATGCACGGGCCATCAACATTCCCTTCCCTCAGGCCATCCCCAAGAAGGCGACCATCAACCGCGATTACTGCCTTCATTTCACCAGGGGCAAGTGCGGAGTATGCAAGAAGATCTGTCCCGTCCGTGCTATTGACTACGATATGCAGGATGAGATCGTCACGGAGGAGGTGGGTGCCATCATCGTCGCTACCGGATACGACCTTTTCGATCATTCGGTATACGGTGAATACGGAGGCGGTCGCTACCCCGACGTCATCTCCGGCCTTCAATATGAGCGGATTCTGAGCGCCTCCGGACCCTTCGGAGGTCATATCAAGCGCCCTTCCGACGGGAGCGAACCGAAAGACATCGTGTTTATCGCCTGCGTCGGTTCCCGCGATGCATCCGTCGGGCGGCCCTACTGCTCCGGAATCTGTTGCATGTATATCGCCAAGCAGGCCATCCTTACGAAGGACCATCTCCCCGATTCCAACTGCTATGTTTTCTACATGGATATCCGTTCCCCCGGGAAGAATTACGACGAATTCGTCCGACGGGCACAGGAAGAATACGGGGTCCAATATATCAGGGGAAGAGTCGGAAAAGTCTATCCTCGCGGGGATCGGCTGGTGGTCCAGGGTGCTGACACACTCCTGGGCATACAGGTGGAGGTGGAAGCAGACCTGGTGGTTCTGGCCACAGGCGTGGAGGCCTCCTCGGGTGCGGCGGAGCTTGCCGAGAAATTGCGCATCTCTTACGACCAGTATGGCTTTTACATGGAAAGCCATCCCAAGCTGAGACCGGTTGAAACCAACACCGCCGGGGTTTACCTAGCCGGCGCCTGCCAGGGTCCCAAGGACATACCGGCGTCAGTGGCGCAGGGTAGTGCTGCAGCCGCTAAGATACAGGCCCTTTTCGCGCGGGATGTCATTGAGACCGATCCCCAGGTGGCCCTGGTCAATGAAAGGACATGCGTCGGCTGCCTGAAGTGCATCATGGTCTGCCCCTTCGGGGCCATTCAGTCCAAGACGCTTCGGGACGGTTCCATCAAGGCGGAGGTGCTGGCCAGTGTCTGCCAGGGATGCGGCTTGTGCAACGCCACCTGCCCACCCAAGGCGATTCAGTTGCAGCATGCAACGGACAATCAGATCCTGGCTGAGCTCAATACACTCTGTGCTTAGGAAGGAATTGAAGCAATGGTGCAATCTGTTCCATCTCCCGCTCCGCAAACCAGCATCAGGATCATCGGCTTTCTGTGCAACTGGTGCTCATACGGGGGAGCCGACACGGCAGGAGTATGCCGTTTCAAACAGCCAACCGACCTGCGTGTTGTTCGCATTCCCTGTACCGGTCGTGTGGACCCGCTCTTCGTGGCGAAGCCCCTCATTTACGGAGTGGACGGTGTGCTGGTATCGGGATGCCACCCCAAGGACTGCCACTATGCCGTGGGAAACCTCTATGCGCGCAGGCGTCTCGAAGTGCTGAAGAATTTTCTCTCTTTCATGGGAATCGACAAGCGGCGTTTTGACTATGCCTGGGTATCCGCTTCCGAGGGGCAGCGATGGCAGCAGGTGGTGAGTGATTTCTCTGAGCGGATCCATCAACTGGGACCCAATCCCCTCGCGGGAAAAGGAATCCCGCAACCTGTTCAGGGTCCATTGACCCGGGCCACATGATGCATCCCATTGTGACGGCGGATGCCGGTTCTGCCGGCTTCCTGTTCCCATACCCCCGACAATTGTCTGAATGCCTCGAAAAGGGTGCACTTTCTTTGGAAGCTGAAAGGGGGTTGGATTTGAATCTGCGAATTCAGAACTTCGTTTTCCTGATCCCTGACCGTTTTCGAGGGGCATTCCCCAGACAGGGTTGCGGGGAACCAAGGCTCAAAGGTTAAGGTGAACTGTGGAGGCTAGTGCGACAACACGTTTACATCAAGAGGTGGAGGCTTCCATCGGCAGACTGAGCACAGTGCTTGGCTGGGGAGCCGGCTATGACCCGCTCCATATGACGCCCCTGTTCGTGCGGAGCCCCGAAGATATTGCAAGGCTCGTCTGGAACCCCCTGTGCGTTCAGAACCTGACGGGCTATCTCGTGAAAAGCCCCGGAGTTCAACCACCGGAGGAAGGCAAGAAGATCGGGATCTGTGTCAGGGGATGTGACAGCCGCTCCCTGGTGGCTCTCATCCAGGAAAAGCTCATCTCCCGCGAAAACCTGTACATAATCGGCATCCCCTGCCGGGGCACGGTCGACATCCGGCGGCTGATGAACGAATCGGGGCTTTCAAATATCCGTTCGGTCAGAATCGAGAAGGATCTTCTGATCGTCGATGATGCGAATGGAGCTCACAATCTGCCCCTGGAACGATTCCTCGCTCGAAGGTGCCTGCGTTGCCGTCATCCCAATCCCGTCATCCATGACGTGCTCCTCGATGAGCCTGTTACGCCGCGCACAACAGCGGAGGATGCCTACCGGGATGTGGAATCACTGGAAGCACAATCATTGGACCAGAGACGGGCGTTCTGGTCGGTGGAGCTGGATCGTTGCCTGCGCTGCTACGCCTGCCGGAACGCCTGCCCTCTGTGCATCTGCCAGAACCGATGCATCGCGGAGACAAGAGATCCCAGGTGGTTGACCCAGCGGGTAAACCTTCCGGAGAAGTTCCTGTATCATTTTATCCACGCCTTGCACCTGGCGGGACGATGCACGGAATGTGGAGAGTGCGAACGGGTATGTCCCATGGAGATCCCTGTGACTCTGATCAAGGAGAAGCTCAATCAAATCACCCGAGACCTGCTGCATTACGAAGCAGGGCTGGATCCTGAAGCAGTGCCGCCGCTGCTCACTTTCAACCCCGCTGAAGCGGGAATATGAGAATATTCGCGGCAATTCAGCTCGAGAGTGCACACGACAGGCCCTGCCGGGCTCCATCTTCTCTGCGGTGCCCAGACTCTCGATCGGAGGTTGCCCGAAACCGATGTCAATGAGGACAGTCGATGAGTAAACAAGTCTTCATCCCTCGGGACAGCCTGAACCAGGCCCTGGAAAGGCTTTCCAGCAAGATGAATGTATGGGTTCCCGCAGCATCCGGTTCCAACAAGTGTGGGAGTGAATTCGTGCCGTACCGCCCTGATCTCATTCCCCTTCTGAACCGCCAGACAACCACACCTCCCAAGGCAGTCGTCTTCCCGCAGGTGGAGACCCTCCTGTCCTATGAATACACGAAGGACCCCGATAATCCCTCCCGCGTGAAGATCCAACTGGACGACACATCCGCTGGGAGTCCCACCCTGATTTTCGGGGCTCGTCCCTGTGATGCGCGAGGGTTCCTCCTGTTCGACCAGGTCTTTACCAGGGGACCTTTTACTGACAAATACTACCGGGATCGCCGGGAAAACAGCTACTTTGCCACCCTCGTCTGTCTCGAATGGGACTCCGCCTGTTTCTGCTCTTCTGTTGGCAGCGGCCCGACCGATATGGAAGGAAGCGATCTGCGAGTGACTCCTCTCAAGGATGGATACCTGGTGGAAGCGCTCAATGAGAGGGCCGAACCCATTCTGAGCCTCATGGAGGGTGACGTGCCCACCGACGCGCAGCAACAGGATGCCAGGAAGCTCCAGGAGGAGGCATCCCGACAGAGGGTGGGAAATGTGGATCTGACCCGGAGTGCTACGGATTTCAAGGGACGCTTCGAAGACAAGGCATACTGGCGGGCGATGGTGAGTCAGTGCCTGAGCTGTGGTGTGTGCACGTTCGTGTGCCCTACCTGCTATTGTTTTAGCATCACCGACGAGATGCAGGGGCTCAAGGGCGAACGTCTTAGATCGTGGGATTCATGCATGTTCTTTCAGTATACGCTGGAAGCAAGCGGCCACAATCCACGACCCACCAGGTTCGAGCGCTACCGCAACCGGGTCGGGCACAAGTTCAGCTTCATTCCGGAAAAATACAACGGCATGATCGGGTGCTGCGGTTGTGGGCGCTGCATTCGAAGCTGTCCTGTCTCGATCGATATTCGCAGGGTTGTTGAGAATCTGAAGGAGAACGCCTGTGTTTGCGCATAATCCGTATCGCCCGGAATTGGCGACGGTGAAGGAAGTCATTCAGGAAACCCAGAACATCCGGACCCTTCGCGTTGTCCTGGATGACGAGGAAAGAATGCGCCAGTTTACCTTCCGCCCCGGCCAGGTGGGACAGCTGTCCGTATTCGGAGTCGGCGAGTCCACCTTTGTCATCAATTCGCCCCCTTCATGCAGGGAGTACCTGCAGTTCAGCGTCATGCGCACCGGAGAGGTCACCCAGAGGATCCACCAGCTTTCCCCCGGCGATCAGATCGGAGTGCGTGCTCCCCTCGGAAATGGTTTTTCCTTTGAGGATTTGAAGGGAAAGGATGTTCTGTTCGTGGGCGGCGGTATCGGCATGGCTCCCCTGCGCACCCTGCTTCTCCACATGATCGACCATCGGAGCGACTACGGTGACATCATGATCATCTACGGGGCGCGATCCCCTCAGGATCTATGTTATCGTTACGAATTCGACATGTGGAAGGGAGGAAACGTCAACCTGGTTTTAACTGTCGACAGCGAGTTTCCGGGATGGAACGGCCGGGTGGGGTTTGTGCCCACCGTCCTGACGGAGGAAGCCCCTGCGGCCCACAATCGCGTTGCCATTGTGTGCGGCCCTCCGATCATGATCAAGTTCGTCCTGTTCAACCTGAAGGAACTCGGCTTTCAAGACGATCAGATCCTTACCACCCTGGAAAAGCGCATGAAGTGCGGGATCGGCATATGCGGCCGGTGTAATATCGGGACAAGTTATGTCTGCCTCGACGGTCCGGTTTTCAGCGTCGAGCAGTTGAAAGGAATGGTGCCGGAACTCTAATGAGTTGTTCTAGAGCCGGAGCAGGATTTTCCCGGCGATGCGCCTTGCAAGATCGAGGTTTTCCCGCTTGCCCGTGTTGCCCACCGCCACCAGGAGGTATACCTCTCCTTTGAGGATGTGCAGACCGCCAGTACCCCAGCAGGCATCATCCCCGACTCCCGGCACATCCTCAGCGGGGTTCAGCATTTCCTTGGTAGTCGTGTAGACTTTTGCCGCGTTCTGACCGTGGTCCCGGATTCCCTGCGCCATATCGGCGGTGCGGATGACAGAGATCTGAATGAGGCGCGAGGAAGAAACCGTCGAGTAGAGACACATTCTCTGCCCCAAAGGATTTTTCGCATCCCTCTGCTCCGGTTCACTGACCGGTTCGCCGACAAGAGCCTCCATTTCCTGCGTGGTCAGCAGTCCACATGGATCAAGGGCCTCCGATGCCTGCACCACGCCCTGGAAAACCATGAGGAGCAAAACCAGAAGGCCGATTCCAAGAATTCTATTCATGAAGTCCTCCCAAATGGCTGTGAAGAATTCACTCTGTTCCTTCTGCGGGCATCCATTCGCTCCTCATACTTCCTGGCCGAGACAGCGCCGCCAATGCGGCAACATGACCTTTTTGAACCCCACCCTTCCCCGGTAGCTCCTTCTCAGCCCATGGAACCTTGAAAGGCCTTACGCAGAGAAATCACAAGAGAGAAGTCCTCAAGCCGGTCTCCGCCCTTAGTGGAGAGGTTCGGTCGACGATGCGCCGATTACCCACCAGGCAAATTCTCCGTGAGTCCAGGTAAAAACCGATTTGCACAGGTGGGGTCTTCGTACCCGACACCCTGGTGCAAAGGCTGTCGGGTTTGGAATCCCAACTTGCTCATTGGGAGAGTACCCGACCAAGACTTCAGGCAGCACCCCGGGGCATCAATCACGTTCTCTACTCGTGCTCAAGCTTCAACCCACGATTGGTTACGACGAGTGGAGTCGATGGCAACTCCCGCAGATGCTCTGCAAGCAGGAACATCCTCAGCAAGGGAGCAATGTCCTCGGCCTTGTGATCCTCAAGGAACTCGTAAGTGATCATGGCCCGATAT
>JAAYUJ010000656.1 GCA_012517775.1 Deltaproteobacteria bacterium | reverse complement strand
GTGCTTCTTGGATTCATGGTTTCGCCAGAATGAGAAACGGTTATGCATCTCATCGGTGACTTCTCAATAAGTCGGTCGGGATTCCAATCCCGACAGCCTTTTCGCCATTGTGTCGGGTATGGAAATCCGACCTACGAAGTTGTCGATACCTGAACTTATTGAGAAGTGACCTTTGTGGTTCGAACGGATCGCTATGGACAAGACCGCCTTGCCGGCCAGGCTATCATGCGAAGGAGAGAGTCCTCATGCATGAGACCATGGGGAAACACGGTTCAAATCTTGTTACAGGGGCAATGCATCCCTATTTGGGAACTTCGGAAATCGGAAAGAGGAATCCCCAGGGCGTCGGCCATACCCTTGCCATATGCGGGGTCAGCTTTCAGACAGTTGCCGATGTGGCGGATCTTGATCTCTCGTGGGGCATCGCCCATGGCCCGCGCGGTGTTGCCGAAGAGGGCCTCCTGCTGCTGAGAGTTCATCAGACGAAAGAGCAGGCCGGGTTGAGTGTAGTAGTTGTCATCATCCTCGCGGAAATTCCAGTTGCTGGCGGCACCCTCCAGGGCCAGGGGCGGCTCGGCGAATTCCGGCTGCTCCTGCCATTCACCATAACTGTTAGGCTCATACCCCAACGTGCTGCCATAATTGCCGTCAACCCGCATGGAACCGTCGCGGTGGAAGCTGTGATAAGGGCACCGGGGCGCATTAACGGGGATCTGGTGATGATTGACACCCAGCCGGTAACGCTGAGCATCGCCGTAGGTGAAGAGCCTCCCCTGAAGCATCTTGTCAGGCGAAAAGCCGATGCCGGGCACAACGTTGGCCGGATTGAAAGCCGCCTGTTCCACGTCGGCGAAGTAGTTCTCCGGGTTGCGGTTTAGTTCGATAACCCCCACCTCGATCAGGGGATAGTCATTCTTCAGCCAGACCTTGGTGAGATCGAAAGGATGAAAGCGATAGCTCGCCGCGTCTTTCTCCGGCATTATCTGAATGAACATGGTCCAGCGGGGGAAATCACCCTTTTCGATACTGTAGTAGAGGTCGCGCTGGTGGCTTTCCCGGCACTTGCCGATAACGGCCTCAGCCTCCGCATCGGTTAGATTCTTGATCCCCTGCTGGGTGCGGAAGTGGAACTTGACCCAGTGAAGCTCGTTTCTTGTGTTGATGAGGCTGAAAGTGTGGCTGCCGAAACCGTGCATATGGCGGTGGGAAGCGGGGATCCCCCGGTCGCTCATGACGACGGTGACCTGATGCAGTGCCTCGGGGAGGGAGGTCCAGAAGTCCCAGTTGTTGAGGGCGCTGCGCAGATTGGTGCGGGGGTCCCTTTTCACGGCATGGTTGAGATCGGGGAATTTGAGCGGGTCGCGGAGGAGGAACACCGGGGTGTTGTTCCCCACCAGGTCCCAGTTCCCTTCCTCTGTGTAGAACTTGAGGGCGAAACCTCGTATGCCCCGCTCGGCGTCGGCAGCGCCGCGCTCGCTGGCCACTGTGGAGAAGCGTGCAAACAGTTCTGTTTTCTTGCCGATTTCCGAGAAGATCTTTGCGCTGGTGTACTAGGCGATGTCGTGGGTGACGGTAAAGCTGCCGAATGCGCCGGAGCCCTTGGCGTGCATGCGGCGCTCCGGGATGACCTCCCGGTCGAAGTGGGCCAGCTTCTCCAGGAACCAGACGTCCTGCAGGAGTACAGGTCCGCGCCTCCCGGCATTCATGATGTTTTGATTGTCAACGACCGGCGAGCCGTTCCTCGTGGTGAGCTTCTTATTCTCATTCATGGCTTACCTCCTCTGTTCTCGTGGTGGTTGCAGGCGACAAGGACGCTGAAATGGCTCATTGGAGTGCTAAATCTTGGTTCTCTTTTCCTTAGAGCTTCGCAAGAATCTGTTCCGTGCGTTTTTCAATTCTAGGCATCGCCGTGGCTCCGTTGGGTAGTTTCATAATAAGTGGGTCGGCATTCCAATCTCGACAGCCTTTGCACCAAGGTGTCGGGTATGGAAACACTACCTACGAAGTTGTCTATACCTGAGCTTATTGAGAAGTTACTCCGTTGGTGACTAATTAGTGAACAGGTCGCTGCAAAGAAGTATTATCTCAAAATGGAAATATTTAAGAAAAAAATGCATCGTTCTGTTTTGTCTCTCTTATCCCGTATGTGATCGATTCTCCATGGCAGCTTTTGGGGAGAAGGGAATTTCAATTGACAAACGCATCATGCCCGTCATTAATCTCCCGCGGCGGGTTGTGGCGAAAACAAGACCGTCGTAGAATGACCACAATAGAGCCGGACTCGTTGACTCCAAACGGACGAAGGGGCAGCACGAGCGACAGCTGTTCGTGTTTCAAAACGCTAACACGAACTGGAGGATGATTCAAGCGAACCGGCTGACAGGGGGGATCAGATGCACTTGAGGTATCCTATGATGTCTGCATGGTTGGGCCTGTTGATTCTTGCCGCATGCATTCCGGAATCGGATCACCCTCTCTCGGACCCCTCTTGCGCAAAGCCGGACAGCCGTCTTCTTGGAACCTGGGTCGGCATGAACAGCGATGGTGATGGGCCTATCTGGCTCCATTTTGCGGAAGGGGAAAAATCCATGACTGAAATCGTCCTGGTGTGTCCTGAACCCAAGAGGGGTATCGATACTTCGTTCTATGTGATGCATCCAACGGCAGCCGGCAGCCATTCATTTATGAACGTGAGGTCCACCATTCCCAAAAGCCTCCTTTCCCTGAAGGTGCAGGAGGATTTGAAGTATCCGAAACCAGGAGGTTACCTCATCTGCAAGTACGAGATCTCTTCAGAGGGAATCCTAAAGATCTCCGTATTGACTGACGCGATTGCTCAAGAGATTCAGGATGGAAAGCTCAAAGGCCAGGTGAAGAAAGACAGGTTCTCAACAGAAGTCCTCATACGCGAGAGTTCTGAGAATCTACTGAGATTTATTGAGAAAGAAGATCACGAGCAGTTCTTCGATTTATTCCTGGTATGTAGAAAAGCGGACGAGAGACTTCCCCTCGAAGGCGGCTTGCATAATATGAGATAGGCAAAGCAGGTCTGAGAGATCCGTTCCGTGAGAATTCCTGTGCGGAGTTTTTTGCGAGCTTCCCGGTATGATGGGGTGGAACCCTCAGAGTGGGAGGGTTTTGCGATTCTCTCGTGTGATGGCTCGAAAGGAAATAACGGTCGGAGGAACCGGGAGCGATGGAAAAGAAATCCGGGTATGTCCACGGATATACAAACAGGGAAAATGAGCGACTGGTGGATCAAGCCAACGCATTGGTGGAGCTCCTGCACGGGGATACGGTCTATCCTCCGGGCAGTGTCATCCTCGAGGCGGGTTGCGGTGTCGGTGCTCAGACGATCACCCTGGCGGCCACGAGTCCACGCACGCAGTTCTTCTCTGTGGACATTTCCAGAGATTTATTGGCTCTGGCGAGAGAAAGAGTGAAAGCGGCACATTCCGGAAATGTCCGCTTCCTGCAGGCGGACATTTTCGACCTCCCCTTTGGGGACGAAACCTTCGATCATGTGTTTGTGTGTTTTGTCCTGGAGCATCTTCCCCGACCGGGGGAGGCTTTGAAGCACTTGAAGAGAGTCTTGAAGACAGGCGGTTCCATTACCGTCATCGAAGGGGATCACGGGTCCGTTTATTTCCATCCGGAAAGCCATTTTGCAAGAAAAGCCATTCAATGCCTCATCGATCTTCAGGCAGCAGCAGGCGGCAACTCCCTTATCGGCCGACAACTGTATCCTCTTCTCTGCGAATCTGGGTTCAGTAACGCGAGGGTATCTCCCCGGATGGTCTACGTGGATTCGAGCCGACCGGAATTGGTGGAAGGTTTCACGAAGAACACGTTCACGGCGATGGTGGAAGGGGTTCAAGGTCGAGCCCTTGCTGAAGGAATGATCGATCCAGCCGCATGGGAGAGAGGTGTGGCGGACCTGTACAGGACCGCGGAGCCCGACGGTACGTTTTGCTACACGTTCTTTAAGGCTGTAGCCACAAAGGGGATCTCCGGGAAACACCATGTCTGAAGCACAAGGGGGATAACCATGACGCAATTGCTGCGCGGTAAGAGAGTGTTCATCATGGTGGCGCAGGAATATGAGGACATCGAGCTCCTCTATCCCATCCTCAGGCTCAGTGAGGAAGGAGCCGAGATCATCGTCGTCCCTGTGCGGATGGGACACCACCCACGCCCTTACCTGGAAGGTAAACCGGTCACCGGTCGATTTGGCCATCCCGTTCCCATACCGGTCATGCCGGAAGGAAAGCGTTATAAGATTCGATACGTTGAGGAAATCCATGCGGGAGAAATAGACGCTCTGCTCTTTCCCGGCGGTTTTTCACCGGATTATCTGCGCCGCCATGAGGATGTGATCGACCTCGTCCAGAAGTGTCACGAGAAGGGGAAGCTTCTTGCAGCCATCTGCCATGGTCCGTGGGTTCTCATTTCGGCAAAGGTGGTGCGTGGGAAGCGTGTCACAGGAGTATCGGCCGTTCGGGATGATCTGATCAATGCCGGAGCCGAATATGTTGATGTCCCTGCCATCCGGGATGGCAACATCATTACCGGCAGAGTTCCCAATGACCTGCCGGAATTCTGTCAGGAAATCATTCAGGCCCTTTCAAACATTTAGACCTGCATGAGGAGTACCTTCTCAATGAGTAGGCCGGGATTCGAATCCCGGCACTTTTTGCTTCAAGGTGTAGGGTATGGAAACCCGACCTACAGAGCTGTCACTGCCTGGACCTATTGAGAAGTTGACATGAAGATTATTAAAGCCCAAGTTCTTCCAGAAGACTATCCACGCCATCCTGGTCGAACTTGCCCTTCTTGGTTTTAGCGCCCTCCACGATCTCTCTGGTTTTCTGCCGGATCTCCTCAATGTTCTTTTCCGGTGCCTGCTCTTTGCTCTTCTTGAGTATCTCCGAGGTGACATAGGTGTCGAAGGAGATCTCTTCGATCTTCTTGAGAGACTGGACGACTCGCTTGATCTGTTGCCCCGTCAGATCCTGGAAGCTCAATTCGGTCATAATTTGGATAACCGCCCGTTCCATTCCATTCAGTTTCTCTCTGCAGGAAGGAATGTTTCCCCCGTCCAGCAGCCCATGGATCTCCTTGATATCGGATTGGATTTCCTCCAGGTAATCCAGGATGGTCAAGGTGGCTTTTTCAGTAGACTTGATGATTCCGTCCAGAATGCTGTCAGATTCGCTGATCAGGTTGATGGATTCGTCACTGCTTTCTGCGGAGATGATCCTCTTCACCGCTCTGATTTCCGAGTACACTGTTTCGATGCTGTCGATGACCTCCGCATTTAAAGATCTGTAGAACTGGCCTTCGACGAGAGCCCGGGTGAGTGCTTTGGAAATCTCGTCCTGGATGATCGATGAGAGGGTTTCTCTTATCGTGCCGGATACACGATCTGAAACGCTGACGGTCAGTTGATCCACGATCTCTCTTTCGGTAATCACTTCGTCCTCTATCTACTGGCAGAGTTGATAGTTGTTGCTGCCGATTTTCTTGGCGCGGTACATAGCTTCATCTGCCTTGTGTATGAGTTCCTCCTCTCGATCACCGTCCGCTGGGAAGGCGGCAATCCCGATACTCGAGCCTATCACAAGAGTCTGAACGCTCTCCGTCACAATGGGTTCGGAGATTGCCGAAAGAAGTCTCCGGGCGATAAGGCAGGAATGCATTCTGTCCTGCAAGTCCGTCAGGATCACCACAAACTCGTCACCTCCCATGCGAATGCAATAGTCGTTTTTTCGAATCGTGTAGGCGATTCTCTCACCGGTCTTCTTCAAAACCAAGTCTCCTGTTTCATGCCCCCAGTTGTCATTGACGAGTTTGAAGCCGTCAAGGTCGATAAACAAAAAAGCCAGGATTTTCCCGTGCATCCGCGCTTCTTCAAGGAGCTGTGCACTGACTTGATGGAGACACTCTCTGTCCAGTGCACCGGTCAAGTCATCGTAAACAAGGTTAAAGTCATCGGACTTGCTCAGGAAAAGGAGCGAGTACGTGTCGTCGACGTCAGATCTCTTAATGCTGTAGAAGGAGTCCTTCAGCCGGTGAAGCGTCCTGCTTTCGGATTCAGTGGATGACAAGGCGATGTGCGTGATTTCATGGGGATCGGCCAAATGCGTCAGAAGCTCGTTGGCATGGAGGAGAGTCTTGTTTTTGAGGACGGCACTGGCGATGGGCAGCTTTTCTACTATTTTTTCCAGCATACTGTCAATCAAGTCCATGGGGGGACTTCTCCTGTTAAAGGGGACACATGGTGAGACGTCAGATTCCTGAGTCATTGGGTCCCCATGAGTGAATCCGCTGGGGAAGACAACACATTCCCACTACCAATACCATAGCTCTGCGAAGTGTTCATCATGAATTAGAATGAATCCATTATGAAACGTTGGTATAAGAATTCAATTCGGATTGTCGATTGATCAACGTGAGTTTCATTCACTGGAGAACCTATGATGAAAGCGCCGTTGCTGAGTAAGTGGAAGAACCGTGCTCTCTGGTTGCGTTTGGGTGCCGCCGTTCTCCTCATTTGCTTCGCATGGCCTGCTGGGGGTTTGTGTGGTGCTCTCCGGAATCGTGAAAAGGACATCCTCTTCCAGTGGGCTTGTGTCGCCATGGCTTCCAGAGAAGGAGAGCCGAGGCATGAGAAGGTATTGCAGCGGACACGCCTGCAGGCTGGTGATCAGGTCAAGATGTACTTCCAACTGAAAACAAGGAGCGCTATCTATGTCATCCATCAGAATGCCGGTGGAGAGTTGAAGCTGCTTTTTCCCCTAAGATTCTTCGGACCGGACAGTGAAGCGAATACGGGTCAGCCCTATTACATTCCCGGCGGAGATGCCTGGCTGATGCTGAATGATGATGCAGGGAAGGAGAGTATATTCCTTATTGTCGCCACGAATCGTCTGGTTCATCTCGAAGAGTTGCTGGGTGAGCATGCGGTATCGGATGGAGAGAAGAAGACCGCTCTGGCGAAGGATGTTCTCGAGGAGATACAGATGCTCAGACAGAAGCATCGTGATCTGTCTGCATCGGCGGAGCGTCCCATTACGATGGCCGGCAGGGTCAGGGGGATGCGAGATCCCCAGGAATCGGCACATCCCGACGTAGCTCTCCTTGCTGATGAGATTTCTGCAACCGCGTTCTTCTCCAGGACCATCAGCATTGAACACAATTAGCCCGCGGGGAGGCGATTCACGATGAAGCTGCATCGAGGGGCGAGCGGTGTCAGGAGTCTATGGCGATTTGGCGCCATCAGCAGGGTGCTGCTCAAACACGGTATGGGTGATATCACGGAGCGCCTGTTCGGGGGTGGGGAGGGTAAGGCTAAAGGGAGCGAGGAAGAGGAGCTTCTCTTCAAGTTCGGCTTCCCGTCTCCGCGGCGACTCCGACTCTGCCTGGAAGAGCTGGGGCCCAGTTTTGTCAAGCTCGGTCAGCTCATGAGCACTCGAGCCGACCTCTTCCCCCCGGAGTACATCGAAGAATTCAAGAAGCTGCAGGACAGGGTGCCGCCCATTCCTTTCCATCATGTGAAGGGTGTCATCGAAAAGGAGACCGGGAGACCCCTTGGGGAAATCTTCGCTGAATTTACCACAGAGTCCGTGGCGGCGGCATCTATCGCGCAGGTACATATCGCCAGGCTTTTCACCGGTGAGAAAGTTGCTGTAAAGGTGGTCCGACCGGGCATAGCCAAG
The DNA here is from genome assembly GCA_012517775.1 of Deltaproteobacteria bacterium. GTDB lineage: Bacteria > Desulfobacterota > Syntrophobacteria > Syntrophobacterales > Syntrophobacteraceae > JAAYUJ01. The sequence goes on along the minus strand of JAAYUJ010000656.1, from coordinate 426 downwards.
ACGATCCGCGATGACATTCGCCTCATGTATTATCTGGCACGCAGGATTGAGCAGAGCTTCGATGTGGGTCGCATCATCGGGATGGTGAGCGTGGTTGAAGAGTTCGAGCGGGTGATCTTTCGGGAGCTTGATATGCTCATCGAGGCGGGTAGCATCGAGAAGTTCGGATACAATTTCAAAGATGACCGGGAAATCTATATTCCAAAAGTCCACTGGGATTATACAACCAGATCCGTGCTTGTCATGGAGCACATCGACGGAATCAAGATGGATGATGTGGAGACAATCAAGGCCAGTGGGATCGATCCCGGAGAAGTCGCCCTGATTGGGCTCCGTTCTTTTTCGAAACAGCTCATGAAATATGGTTTCTTCCATGCTGACCCGCATCCGGGCAATACCATCGTCATGCATGATGGTCGCGTGAGC
>JAAYUJ010000655.1 GCA_012517775.1 Deltaproteobacteria bacterium | reverse complement strand
TACAATCTTGCGCCCGACGATACCCGACTTCCCGATGCCCGTGACGATCACTCTGCCCGATGCCTCGCATATCCATTGCACCGCCGTGGCAAAGGATTCATCCAGGTGCGCGTCCAGGTGACGGATGCCTTCGGCCTCGATCCGGAGTACTTCCCGGGCGATCTGCACGATCTCCGCTTTGCTCGTCGGTATAACCACCGATTCGAGGCAAGGGCGGCTCTCTTCTCTGTTTGGGTGCAATGAGCTCGCGGAGGGAGCGGGAATATCCTGAATGTCCTCAGGGACCATCAGTCGTGGGGGAAATTTTCGACCGCCGGGATTCATTTTGTTTTTCCTTCGATGATGAGCCATCCGTGGCTTTGGTTCCGTTTGGCAACCGCAGCTTGGGTCTCTTGGGAGAAATAGCTCAGCGGGACTCAAAACAGTCCTTGCGCACCTGCCCTTCATGGGAAACCGAGTAGTCTCCGTTGAAACAGGCAAGGCAGTATGGATGATTCTGTCTGTTACAGCCGGCACCTTCAAGAAGTCCGTCCAGGCTCAGATAATTCAGGGAATCGAGACCGATGAACTGCCGGATATCTTCAACGGAATGGGACGAGGCGATCAATTCGCCCTTGGTTGAGAAGTCAATGCCATAAGGACAGGGAAAGCGATGGGGCGGACAGCTCACCATCATGTGGAGCTCTCTGGCTCCTGCCTGCCGCAGGGAATTGATCCGCGTGCGCGTGGTGGTGCCGCGAATGATGGAGTCCTCCACCAGGATGATACGCTTTCCACGCAGCAACTCGCGCACCGGGTTCAACTTGACACGAACACCGAAGTCCCGCATGGCCTGGCTGGGCTGGATGAAGGTCCGCCCGACGTAGTGATTCCTTATGACACCCATTTCCATGGGAATTCTGGCCGCTTCGGCGAATCCGAGGGCCGCGTAGTTCCCGGAATCGGGAAACGGCATGACCAGGTCTGCGCTGATGGAGGAGTTTTCCCGGGCCAGGAGGTGTCCGAGCCGTTTGCGAAACAGGTAGACGTTCTGTCCGAAAATGTTGCTGTCGGGTCTCGCGAAATAGATGAATTCGAAGATGCAGTATGCAGGTCGTACCTTGGGAAACGGGTGAAGGGAACGCAGGCCGTGCTTGTCGATGATCAGGATTTCCCCGGGTTCCAGGTCACGGATATAGTTCGCCTCAATGAGATCGAAGGCGCAGGTCTCCGAGGACAGGAGATAACTCCCGTTCAATTCACCCAGGCACAGGGGGCGAAAGCCACGCGGGTCCCGAATGCCGATCAGCTTGTCCTTCGTGCACATCACGAGGGAATAGGCGCCCTTGACCCGACTCAACGATCGTATCAAGGCATCTTCAAGCCCATAAGCCACATTATGGGCAAACAGGTGCATGATCACTTCGGTGTCCATGGTAGACTGAAAAATAGCACCCTGAGCTTCCAGCCCGCATCTCAGGAGGTAAGCATTCACCAGGTTTCCGTTATGGGCGATGCCGTAGTAGTCGCCGCCGTGATTGACGACAAAAGGCTGAGCGTTGGACAGAAGAGACGATCCGGTGGTGGAATAGCGAACGTGCCCGATGGAGAGATCTCCCTTGAGGGCTTTGAGTGTTTCTTCCTTGAAGACGTCAGGCACAAGCCCCATGTGCTTGTACTGTCTGACTTGAGAGCCATCGGAAACAGCCATCCCGGCGCTTTCCTGGCCCCGGTGCTGGAGGGCGTACAGACCGAAATATGTCAGTTTGGCCGCGTCAGGATTTCCAAAGACGCCGAAAATGCCGCATTCCTCACGCTTGCGAGGATGGTGCGGGAGGAGTG